>JAHJDO010000052.1 GCA_018812485.1 bacterium
CAATTTCTTCTGAAATTCTCTCCAAATCCTTTTTTCTGCTTTCAATGTGCATTTTTATCTTTTTTTATTCTACTTCTCTTCTTCTATCTTTCTTTAATTTCCCATTTTGCAGGACTCTAACTTCCACGTATGTTCGTGGCACACAATCATCTGGGAAACGATCTAGATTCCTGCTTATAGCCTTATTTAAATTTCCTGTTGTTACTTCATAAAGCAAAGCTAAATCCCTATCCAACATTACTTTCTTTCCTCTAATCAAGAATATCTTTTTCTCAATTCTCTCTTGTAAAACTAAAACCGAATTTACCGCATCCTTCTTATTTCCCATAATGCTCTCACCTTCTTTACTCATCATTTTTACGTTTATTATATTTATACTTAAAAATTAAAGCATTGAAAATTGATTAATAATTAATAATTTAAAATTAGAAATTTTCTGTTCATAGTGTTTTAAAAATAATGCTGACATTTAGATATTCCTCTTTCCATTCTGAGGGAAGAGCAGGTAGAGTTCCTACTAACTTTATAGCATTTAGTGCTGAATTATCAAGCAATTTCATACCAGAAGAATGCTTTACCTTCACATTGTCTATAGTGCCATTTTTATTAAGTGTAAAGCAAACTGTAACATATGTCCCCTCTTTTGGTATTATATATTCACTCGGCGGCACCCATGCATTTGACAACTTAGTTTTTATTACAGTTAAATACCATAGATAAGGAAATCTACCGGCGCTGATATGCACGTCTTCTTTGCTTACAGACTGTAGGGATTTTGCTGTCTTCTCTTTTTTAATGGGAATATGTTCTGCTGAATCAGATTTATCCATAGTTTTAAGTTTTGTAAGTATCTTTGTCCTTAGTTTGCGTGTGTCTGGTGTTTTTTTCGGCTTTTGAGTGGTTTTAAGGGGCGAAGATCTCTTTAAAGTTTTAACTGATTTTTCAACCTGTTCTATATCCGGAGTTAATTGAACGAATTGCGGAACTTCAAGCTTTGATGTCTTGTGTTTCACAATTGCAATAAGAACTATTAATAAAATGATGCTTATGTGAACGCTTAGAGATATCAATAACGCTTTCGTATTCAGCGTGTTAGGTTTATCGTAAATATTCACAGAACTCCGTCATATTAACAAATCCGAAACAAATTTAAAGGCTGAATTCTTAATTTTTAATTAATAATTTAAAATTCAAAATTAGAAATTGTTCTTAACGGCGTATATCGCGAACTCTGGTTGGAAGACCAACTCTTGAGACGCCCGACTCTCTGACTATATCAAGAACTTTAATTACTTCACCATAGTTAACGGATTTATCAGCTTTGATT
Organism: bacterium; assembly: GCA_018812485.1. Taxonomy (NCBI): domain Bacteria; species bacterium. Next base: position 1,328 of record JAHJDO010000052.1, read on the forward strand.
ATTACAGATGTATTTTGAGTTGATTCAACAATTATTTTAAGCCGTTTTCTTAAGGATTCATAAGTTACCTTGGCATTATCCAGATACAGACTGCCATACCTTGATATACTGATTGTAACAGCATCCTTTGAAACATTCATCCTTTCAGATGATGCTTGTGGAAGTTGAACATTGATTCCATGAAGCATAATTGGAGTAACCAGAATAAAAACAATTAAAAGAACCATTGTAATATCAACAAGACTTGTAATATTTATCTGGCTGATCGGAGTGTATGAATACAATCTGCTTTTCATAGGTTTTGTGTCCTAACTAATTTCCTTTCTGCAAGAGAAAGAAACTCTCCTACAAAATTATCTGTCTCTATTGATAGCACTCTCAGCTGGTTTGAGAAGAAATTGTATGCAACCAGAGCAGGGATTGCTACTACCAGCCCTGCTACAGTTGTTATCAGCGCCTCAGCAACTCCTGGAGCAACAGTTCCAATACTTGCAGTTCCCTGCAAACTGACCTGCAGGAAGACGTTAAGTATACCCCATACTGTGCCTAACAATCCTATAAAAGGACTGACTCCTGCAGTCGTTGCAAGAAATCCTAAAAATCTCTCGAGCTTGAAGAATGAATCACTAACTGAACTTAACAGTGTCTTCTCTATGTATTTTAAATCTGAGGCAGTAATATTCTCTCCTATAGAATTAACTTTCCCACACCCTTGTTTATAGACTTGGAATATAGGGGAGGACTTGTACTCTTCGCCCCCTTTGCTGTAGAGATTAAACACATTTTCTGAGGAAGAGTTACGGAATATTCTTAAGAATTGTTTAGACGCTCTTTCTGCTTTTCTAATTGCCCCAAATTTTATGATGATTACATACCAGGCTAATACAGAAATTGCAAACAGCGAGAGCACAATTATTCTTCCAACCCAGCCTGAATGTTGAAACGACAGAATCAAACTGCTGTTCATAGCCCTTCATACTCCTTCTAGATGACAATAAAAATATACTATAAATTGTCATAACACACAAGTAAGTAATTCTCCATCAGATTTTTCTTGACACAATATTATCTATATGCTAAATTATGTGCAAATGGACAAATGCGTTAATGAGTAATATGAGCACCATTGATTTAGAGAGTGAAAAACCTTTATATCTTCAGATGAAAGAAATCCTGAAGGAAAGATTTCTTTCTGGTAAAAAAGATATTACTAAGCTTCCCACCGAAGCTGAACTTGCCTCTGAATATAATGTTAACAGAATGGTGGCCCAGAGGGCAATTAAGCAGTTGTGTAAGGAAGGATATCTTTACAGAAGACCAAGACTTGGTACATTTATATCACGAAAGAAAAGAGAGACATTACAAATAGCATATTATGAAATGCCCGTCTACTCCATGAAGAAAATATTTTCTCTGTTTGAAAAATCGCATCCCGACATCTCTATTGAAGGGACAGAGCTTCATGCTTCAGAAGAATACTCCAGAAATATAGAAAACATGATTTCGAGTAACAATGTTGATATTATAAAAGTAAGTGAATCATTGTTCAGGGGATTTGATGCTACTAATCAATTTTTCTCTTTAAACAGCTATGTTAAAGAGTCTAAAAAAGACACTTATATTGAACCATGGGACGCATTTAAATCTGCAAATACTTATTATGGTTTTCCGATTGCCTTCTCACCTGTAGTAATGGCTTACAACAAGGACTTATTTGATAAGACAGGTGTTGGCTATCCAGAGGATGGATGGAACTGGGATGATTTTCTGAATAAGGCAAAAAAGCTAAATGATTCTAGTCAATATGGATTTTTGTTTTCCTCAAGTCTTAATCGCTGGCCTGCTTTTATTCTTCAAAACGGCGGAAAACTACTTAGGGATGACGGAAAGTCTTTTAATCTATCCAGCACTGAATCTCAGGAAGCAATAGGTTTCATACAAGACTTAATGCACAAATGGAAAGTAGCACCTGCATTTGGACATTCATCAGAAAAAACATCATCTCTTTTTCCAAGAGGTAAGATAGCCATGATGATGGAAAGTTACTATGGATTTAGTACTCTTAATAAGATCAAAGATTTTTTATGGGATATTGCTTCACTCCCTGAGAAAAAATGCAAGGCAACAATACTTTTAGCTGATGGATTTGCAATATCAAAAAAGACCACAAATTTTAATCTGGCTTTAGAATTTCTTGAATTTATTCAATCTCAGGCAGTACAAAAGTATATCAAAAGCTGTAGCAATCTTGTTCCTGTTAATAAGGATATAGCTGAAAAAAATTATAGATGGATTCCCCAAAATTACAAAATATATAAACAGATTTTGCCTTATGCTGAGCTTTTAAATTTACCTTTCTCGAATCCTCAGACAGAAATACTAAAGGAAGAAACAAATCTCCTATGGCACGGGCTGCAGAGTTATAAGGAGACTTGCGAGCATATAAAAAATCGGCAAAACACAAAATAATGTTTAGGACATTTGGATTTAGAATTTAGGATTTGGGATTTAGAGTTTAAGATTTAATGTAAACGAAGGGGGGTGATTAAAATTGATACTTACGCTGACTATATTCTGCGGATGGAGCATAGGTTTAACCTTGACCAGAGAAAAGATGATATCCGTTATCTTCTTGGTGGATATAATGTCAGTAATTCTATTGCTTTTGCCTGTAATTACGACTATTCCCCAGAAACTACCAGCAAACTTATCAATCAATCTTTTAAAGATAATTTTCGGCTTCCTTACTGGGTCGGGCAGGATGTATTCTTGACAGAAAGGCCGAAAACAGTTGGACAAAAGTTTTATCCTGAAACTGAAACGCATAAAATTATGTGGAAAGAATATTTCCCTGTTCTCAACCGATTAATGAAGGATAGAAGGAAGAAAAATCTTAAGCGGAAATAATCAGGAGCATATTATGGATAAAGAGATTAAAGAAGTTTTAATTCAGAGAAAAATAAATGATAGGCAGAGTCTGCAAAGAAGAGAAACAGAGGATTTTCTGACAGCAGAAATTGAGAAATATCCTATAAGGCAGAAAAAATACTGGAAAAGAGATTACTCCTCCATAGAGAAGTTTCTATCTTCAGTAGAACCTAATAGAAAAAGATGGTTAGAGACATTGGGCGATTTCCCTGAAGCATCAGAAGATTTTGAAGTTGAAGAAGAGCCATTCTTAGAAGATGAAGACATGATTGCCAAATGGGTATCGATAAAACTCTTTAATAATCTCAGAGGAAGAGCAATCTTAGGTTTACCCAAGGGGATGAAGGAGCCTTCTCCTCTCATTATCTGCCAACATGGACATGGTTCTTCTCCCGATGGTGATGTATTTGGTCTTATAGACAAAGCAAACTTTTATGACAAGTATGGCTATAAGTTGATAAGGGAAGGATTCGCTGTTTTAGCCCCGCTTAATATTACGATGACCAAACCAATGGCAAAGTCTAATAGAATGGCTTTGCTTTTAGGAAAGAGCCTATTCGGTCTGGAAATCTTTAAAATAAGAAGACTCATTGATTATGTCTCCCGTCTTGAAAAAATTGATAAAAATAGAATTGGGATGTGGGGCCTAAGTAAAGGTGGAACCTATACTCTCTTTACTCTTCCTTTGGAGAAAAGAATAAAGGTAGGTATCATCTCTGCCTTCTTCAACCATAGAATCAAAAAGATGGTAATTGAAGACCCAAGGTATTCTTGTTTTCTTGTGACTGATGAAGAGCATATGTTTCTTCCCGGCTGGCTAAGAGAATTTACCGATTCTGATTTAGTTTCTTTAATCTGCCCTCGCCCTTTAATGATTCAAACAGGGAAAGCCGATGGTGTCTCATGGTGGCCATTTGTTCTTGAAGAATTTGAGCACTCAAAAGAGCACTATAAGAAACTAAAAATAGAGCAAAGAATTGAGATATGCCTGCATAATAGTGGCCATGAGATTCGGTTTGAAGAAGGATTAAAGTTTTTAAGAAAATGGCTGTGAGAATTGGCCGCTAAGGTAGTCGATTTATGCCTTGAACGGAGAGTGGAATACCAGCGATGGAAGCGGATAAAGCACGATTTTTTATTGATACTTTGGCTAGCTATCGAAGGCAATATGAAATAGCAAATAGCAAATGAAATCTTATGGGGACATGAATAAATCAAGGAATAGATTATGACAAGTAAAGAAAGAATAATTAAAACGCTTAATTTTCAGAAGACAGACAGAATATCAATTACAGAAATGAGTTTTTGGCCTCAAACTCTGGAAAGATGGCATAAAGAAGGATTGCCAGAAGATGTTAGTCCACATGAGTACTTTAAAATGGATCTAATTAAAAACTGCTGTTTTAATAAAAAGCCATATGAAGAAGAAATTATAAAGGAAACTGAAGAGTACTGCATTAAAAAAGATGGATATGGCAAAACCATTAAAATTTTAAAAGGAGATACTTATTGTCCTGCACAACCCCTTAAATATTCCATAAAAACAAAAGAAGATTTTGATTTGCTAAAAAAGCATCTTCTGCCGGAGCAGGATAGAATTACAAACGAATTGATAAAAACATATGCCCAATATAGAGGGAAAGAAGCATTTATCTGTGTAACTCCAGATGAACCCTGCTGGTTTGTCCTGGAACGCACAATGGGTATGGATAGGGGTTTGATTGAGATGTCTATATCGCCAGAGTTTGTCAGAGAAATTATGGATTACCAGACTGATTTCAGTCTCGAAATGATTAAGATAATGATCAAGGAAAATCTTAAACCTGACGCGGTTTGGTTGTATGGTGACCTTTGCTACAAAAACGGCATGTTGTTTTCTCCCTCAATGTATAGAGAACTTGTTATGCCATTTCATAAGAAGATAAAGGAGTTTTGCGTAGAAAATGATTTATATCTTATATACCACTGTGATGGCAACGTAAAAGAATTCATACCTTTGCTGATAGAGGTTGGGGTTGATTGCATTCAGCCGCTTGAAGCAAGAGCAGGAAATGATGTCAGAGAACTGAAAAAACTATATGGAAAAGACATAACTTTTTTTGGAAATATAAATATGGATATTCTGGCAAAAGGAAACAAAAAAGAGATAGAAAATGAAGTAGTTACTAAAATAGAGACTGCAAAGAAAGGTGGAGGATATATTTTTAACAGTGACCATTCAGTTCCTCCAACTGTAAGTTTTGAAGACTATTCTTTTGCAATAAAACTGGCAAGAAAACATGGAAATTACTAAAAACAAATCAGGAGGAGATATAAAATGACAGACAAAATCAATGTAGCGTTTGTAGGATGCGGGGGATTTGCCAAGGGAATGCATCTTCCCAATATGGCAAAGAATCAGAAGTATAAGCTTTATGCAGCATGTGATATTGTTGAGAAAGCTGCAGAAGAGGTATCTAAGCAGTATAACATGGAATACTTTACTACGGATTATGGGAAAATTCTTAATGATAAGGAGGTGAATCTAGTAGTTATTACCACACGGCATGACCAGCATGCGCCACTGACAATTAAAGCGGCCAATGCAGGAAAACACATTTTATGCGAGAAGCCGATGGGTTTGAATGCGAAAGAGTGTAAGGACATTGCATCTGCAGTAAAAGCTAATAATGTGAAATACACTGTGGGGTACAACAGAGGAATGGCGCCTCTTATTAGAAAAGCAAGGAATTTGCTTAAGGGAATAGATAAAAAGAAGCTTATATATCACCGTATTCAAGCGCCTTTTCCAGCGGACAACTGGACACATGACCCAGCAGTTGGTGGAGGAAGATTTGTAGGAGAAGGTTGTCATATATTTGATCTTCTCTGCGAACTGGTTGGAAAACCGCCTGTGAGTGTTTATGCAAGTGGGGGAACATTTCTTGATCCTGAAAAGGTAAAAATACCTGACAGCGGGATTATTACAATTACTTTTGAGGACGGCTCAGTAGGTACAACACTGATTGCTAGCGCCGGATGTAAATTGTTTCCCAAGGAAGCAACTGAAATATACTGCGATGGAAAGGCAATATATATTGATGAGTTTAAGGAGATGAAGTCTTATGGTTTTGAAAAAGAAGGAGAGGTGATTACATTAGAGAAAATAGACAAAGGGCAAATTGCAGAGATAGACGAACTGGCTGATTCTATTATTAATGATACAGAACCGCCGAATGGAATTGTTAATGCAGCAAGAGCCGCTGTAATAAGCTTCTATGTAAATGAGTCGATAAAGACCGGGAAAGTAATCTCGATTTCTGAGGAAGATTATATTTTTAAAAGCTGATAAAAAAAAATTAAAGGAGGAAACGATGGTTAAAATAGGTTGTGTAAACATAGATATATCTCATCCAAACGCTTTTGCAAGAAAGATGGCGAAAATGGAACCTAAGAGAGGAAAATATGTTGCGATATATAATGATGGATTTCGTACGGACGAAGAAGTGGATGGATTTATTAAAGATAATGAACTTGAGAAAAGATGCAAGACAATAGAAGAGCTTGTTGATATGGTAGATATTGGTTTTGTGCATGACTGTAATTGGGATAAGCATCTTAAACATGCCATGCCCTTTATAAAAGCAGGAAAACCTGTTTTTATTGATAAGCCGATATGCGGGAATCTTACCGATTGCAATAAACTTGAGAAACTTGTAAATGATGGAGCAAAGATACTTGGAAGCTCATCCGTGCGATATGCAAATGAATTCATAGAAATTAAAAAACAACTTGCAGAAAATAACGAAGAAATCATATCAGTCTATGGGACAGCAGGTGTTGATGAGTTTAACTATGGTGTCCATATTATGGAAGGAATACATGGGCTTTTGGGTTCAGGTGTTCATTCAGTGAAATATATAGGCACTGCTAACTCTGAAAAACCGGTTGAACAATATTATGTAACATGGAAGAACGGTGTAAAGGTTATATATCAGCTTCAAACCGGCGTATGGCAGCCATTTGATGTTGTTATAACTACAAATAAGGCTATTCATCACTTTAGAGTTGATACAACACAGATTTACGATGCTGTTCTCAAACGCATATTTGATTACATGGAAAAAGGAATTGAAATGGCACCTATTACAGATCTTACTGAAACAATAAAGATATATCTTGCAGGAAAAGCGTCAAGAGAGCAAGAAGGAGCAGAGATAAAACTTGAGGATTTAACACTTGAGGATAAGGGATATGACGGCTATTCTTTTGAGAAGCAGTACGCTCTTACTGCAAGAAGTAAAAAATAGTCAATGATTATATAGAGGGGATGAATTATGAAAATTTATATTCAAACTGATATCGAAGGAATAGGAGGTTATGTATTCTTTGAAAATAGGAAGGATAAAAGTATTGAAAATTATGAACATCGAATGAGAATGAAGAAATTGCTTACCAATGAGGTCAACTCGGCAGTTAAAGCCTCTTTTGATGCAGGAGCCAGCTATGTTGTGATAAATGACAGCCATGGATGTTCTTATAATATCCTATTTGAGGAACTTGATCCGCGTTGTGAAATTATTCATGGCAGAGCTAGTTCTGGACCACATTGGTTAACTGATCTTGATTCATCATTTGATGCCATGGTATTGATTGGAATGCATGCTATGGCAGGAGAAGAAAACGCCGTTTGTCCACATAGTAAATGGGCGGTGAATAACGGCGCTCTCTATCTAAGTGAAGCTAGTATGGCAGCAGCAATAGCTGGAGATAAAGGAGTTCCAACAGTGTTTATCAGTGGAGACCAAACTATAACCAAAGAAGTAAAAGAGAAAATCCCCAAAATAGAAATTGGAGTAGTTAAACATTCCTATGGCCCTTACTATGCTAGAAGTGTTATGCCTCAAAAGGCCTGTGAAATTATTTATCAAGGAGTTAAACATGGAATCATCAATAGAAAGAAAGTTTCGCCCTATAAGATTCAAGGACGAGTTTTTCTAAATCTATTGGAACGGCTTAACCCAAGTATAAAGAGAAAAAGACTAAAAAAGGATGTAGTGGCAGACACAATAACCGAGGCTTTTGATAAAGCAGTAGCTCAATTTCCGTGGACTAATTACAGGCTACAGAAAATTGACGGATTTCAGTATCCATCTATAGGTTACCAAGGAAATCATGGGAAAATAGAAGGGAAAAGAAAAAGAACTTCAGAAAATCAGGAGAAAAAATAGAGAGGAGGTATTAAGACATGGAATATTGTGTTTTTTCTAAGAGCTTTCAGACTATGGAGGCTGAGGAACTGGGAAAGACTATGGTTAAGTTAGGGGTGGATGGCGTGGATTTGACTGTCAGAAAAGGGGGACATGTCCAGCCAGATCAGGTTAAATACGAACTAGCCCGTTTTCAGGAGATTTTGACCAAGCAGGGAGTAAAAATTTCCATGTTAACAACTGCAATTGTAGAAATGAATGACGAGACCCGAAACATCGTAGAGACAGCTGCTAAATTAAATATCAAATATATCAAATTAGGCTACTGGAAATATAAGGGATTTGGATATTATAAAGAACAGGTGAAAGAAGTAAAAAAGACGTTAGCTGACTTAGAGCCGATATTTCGAGATAATGGAGTTAAAGCATGTTTTCATAATCATTCTGGTATGAATATGGGGCTTAATGTTAATCACGTGCTCCGTCTCATAGAAAATTGTGATTCGGAGGTGATAGGAGTATATTATGACGTGGGACATAGTACGATTGAAGGTTCCAGTTGTGGCTGGATGATGGATCTGGATTTAGCTAAAGACCGTATTTTCATGATAGCAATTAAAGATATGGCATGGTTTCGAATTGGTGGGCAGAATGAGGATAAAAAAGGCTGGATGATGAAGATGGTACCCTTAGAAGCTGGTTTAGTTGATTGGCGCAAATTTGTTGAGTGTTTAAATCAAATAAAATTTGATGGACCTGTATCCTTCCATTCGGAATATAATGGAGGGCACAGCTGGAAACACCTAACATCTGAAGAAATAGTAGAGCAAACAGGGTGTGATTTAAATTATTTCCGCTTTTTTACAGAGAAAAAGTAGAGAGGAGAATTCATGATTCAAAAGAGAAAATATGTTGTAAGAAATGAAAAGGGAGTCATATCAGTGGAAGAGGGACCAGTTCCAAAACCTGGCCGTGGAGAAGTTCTTGTAAAAGTACATGCTAGTCTAATCAGTCCGGGAACAGAGCTTGGCGGAGTAATAAAAGCACGAAAAAATCCCGGTAATAAAAAGCTAAAGACTGCTTTTGGTTATAGTAATGCTGGGGAAGTCATAGATGTCGGTCAAAGATGTAAGGATATAAAAATTGGAACCAAGGTAGCTTGTATGGGAACTGGAGCTTTTCATACCAGCTATGCTTGTGTGCCTCGTAATTTGTGCGTTACTATTCCTGAGGGAGTAAGCTATCAAGAAGCAACTTTTGCATGTCTTGGAGCAACTGCGCTTCAGGCAATACGAAGAGCAGAATTACAACTTGGCGAAAACGTGGCTGTATTAGGGTTGGGAATTATTGGGCAGATATGTTCTCAACTGGCTGAGATTGCAGGATGTCACGTTATAAGCTGGGATAGCTTACCTCTGCGTTTGAAAAAGGCAGAAAAGATAGTTGATCAAGTAGTAAACATAAGAGGAAACGATGCTGTTTCCCTGACGGATGAATTTACACGTGGCTATGGAATTGATGCAGGATTTATCTGCTTTGGCGGCGAGGCGACAGAAGCATTTAAGCAATTAGTCGCGTGCATGAAAACTACGCCCGATACTCATAAAATGGGACGGATTGTTATTGTTGGAGGAGCAAGCATCACTCATACCTTTGCAGCAAGACTCGGCAATCTGGATGTTCTAAGCTCAGCTCGAACAGGACCTGGATATCACGATGAATCTTGGGAACATGGTCGTGATTATCCATCTGTTTTTGTTAGGTGGACTACACAGCGTAATCTCGAAGAAATTTTGCGATGGATAAAGAGAAAAAAAATAGATGTCAAGTCTCTTATTACTGACGAAGTGCCGCTCATTCAGGCACCAGAAATATGCGAAAAATTAATTCAGCATCCTGACCAAGTATTGGGAGTGATATTACGACCATAATTTTTATCTAAAATAGGAGAATAAAATGTCTGGGAAAGAAATCAAAATAGAAAAAGTAAACTGCAATTTTGAAAGAGAACCATTTATCAGACCTTTTGGATTTAAGGGTGGTTATATCACTGAAGCGTGGCAATCCATTTCATCTCTAACCAGTTCATCAGGCAAAACCGGTCTGGGTCTTGAAACGCAAAGCGTACTCTGGAGTGATGCCTCAGTATTTTCCTCTCATAGTGAATCAGGCGGGAATGCCTTGATGTTCGCTATGACGGAATTTGCTTTGAAACGAGCCAAAGAACTTGCGTTTTCTAATCCTATTAAGCTATTGGAAGAACTAGTTCCTCAGGTACATGAGTATGGTAAAAAGATAACAAATAACCCTGATTTAAGACTGACATTTGCATTAAACTCACTTGTTGGAGTTGACAACGCTGCATGGATGTTGTTTGCAAAAGAAAATAATATTACGAATTTTGATGATATGATACCTGAAGAGTACAGAGCCTCTCTGTCATACAGACATAAAAAAGTTGCGAGTATTCCATTAATGGCTTATGCAGTTCCTTTGAAGGAAATTGTGGATGCTGTAAAGGATGGTTATTTCTTTTTAAAAGTAAAAATAGGTTCTGATCCTGATAAGGATGGAGACAGAGAAAAGATGCTTCAGTGGGATATGAAGCGGATTGAAGAAATACATAAAGCAGTTGGAGACACAAGGATTGAGCATACGAAGGATGGTAAGATTCCATATTACTTTGATGCAAATGGCCGTTATGACACAAAGAAAAGGTTACAGAGGCTTCTTGACCATACAAAGAAGATAGGAGCATTTGACCAGATTGCAATCGTTGAAGAACCTTTCCCTGAGGAATATGAAGTAGATGTTAGTGACCTTGGAGTAAGGATTGCAGCTGATGAAAGCGCTCATTCTGACAAAGACGCTAAGAGGCGTATAGACATGGGCTATGGTGCAATTGCCCTTAAACCAATTGCAAAAACTCTGAGCATGAGCCTGAAAATTCTTAAAGTTGCACATGAAGCAAAAGTTCCGTGTTTTTGTGCAGACTTGACAGTTACTCCTATTCTAGTAGATTGGAATAAAAATGTAGCTGCAAGGATTGCGCCTTTACCTGGTATGAGTATAGGAGTGCTTGAAACAAATGGACATCAGAACTACAAGCGATGGGATGAGCTTCTAAGGTTCCATCCGTGTTCAGGAGCTGAATGGATGAAAACAAAAGACGGCTTATTTAACTTGGATGATGATTTTTACAACCAGAGTGGCGGAATTCTCAAAATATCAGAACACTATCAAAGTTTAGTAGTATAATAAGTCAGAAATTTATTTTCTGTGCAAAATCTCCAAGAAGAGGCATCTTCCATGTTTCACCAGCAAGCGCTTTTACAATACCAACTACTGCAAATATAATAACAACTATATTCAGGAGCCATCCAATTATTGGGATTAAGGAAAAAACAGTAGCTAATATTGCCAGTACTAATCCCTGTCTCGCATGAAACAAGACAAACTCATTATCCTTCTTAACAAGAAGGACAATCAAGCTTATCAGCCAGAAATAACTGATAACAGCTAGTGCCTTACCTTCTTCAATATCTTTTTTGTCTATTTCTATTTCAGGCTCAACTGCTGCTTGTTCTACTTTTTTCTTTTCTGCCATTTTAAACCTCCTCTAATTTTCTCGTATACGTACAAGGATATTAAACTTTTGGCTAGTTGTCAATAGAAACTCCAAACATCAAGCGCTTGATTATTTAACACCTATGGGATATATTGAGAATTACAATGAAAATCTTAAACAAAAAGTGCTACCTGTGTGCCCAGCCAGCACATGTGATATTTTAAAGGGAAATTTACTGAGGTAATGAAATGCTACATAGCATGACAGGATTTGGAAGCGCAGAAGTGTGCTCTAAGTTTGGATACTTTCTAATAGAGATTCAAAGTCTAAATTCCAGGTTTTGCGATATTGTTGTAAAACTTCCCAGCGAGCTCTCAATGTTTGAGATAAGACTAAGGAAACTAATTGAAAAAAAACTTATTCGCGGAAGGATTAGTTTTCTTCTCAAATGGACTAGATCTGATGACTTCCAACTTCCTCACATTAATAAAACACTAGCGAAAATCTACTCTGATAGGCTAATGCTATTGAAAAAAGAACTTAAATTAACAGGGGAGATAGACATTCAAACACTGATGCGCTTTGAGGGCGTTATATACACTGAAGACGCGAAAATACAAGGGGAAAAGGTATGGGCTGACCTAGAAAAGGGCATTAATAAGGCTCTGAATAGCGTTAATCTGATGCGTATGAAGGAAGGCACACTACTTCAGAAAAACATAATAAAATATGTAAATAGTATAAAAAGAAGCATTAAAAAAATAGAAAACAGACAGCCAATTGTACTTAAAAAATCCAGAGAAAAACTAATCAAAAGCATGAAAGAAACATTGAAGAAGTTAAATATCGGTGACTTAGGAACAATAGACAAAGAGAAGTTTCTGCATGGACTACCAATATACACTAATTTTACGGACATTTCCGAAGAGATTACAAGAATAAGAAGCCACATACACCAGTTCTTAAGTTTGGTTAATTCGTCTAAAATAACTGGAAGGAATCTTGATTTTATAGTTCAGGAACTCAACAGAGAAATAAATACACTAGGCTCAAAAGCGAATGACGTAATTATTGCTAGAGAGGCCATAACAGTAAAAAACAAACTGGAAAAAATAAAGGAGCAGATACAAAATGTCCTCTAAAAAGGGTCTATTAATCGTTATATCAGGCCCTTCTGGAGTAGGGAAAACCACTTTAAGGCAAAAGTTGTTAACCCAGTATCCTGAAATGAAATATTCAGTATCTGTTACAACAAGAAGACCACGAAAATCGGAACTCAATGGACATGATTATGTCTTTGTGTGCATGAAAAAGTTTAAGAAGGATATTGAAAAAGGGTGCTTTGCAGAATGGGCTGAAGTAGGAGGCAACCTTTACGGTACCTCAAAGAACTTTATAGAAAATGCTATTAGTTCTGGATATGACGTTCTCCTGGATATAGATGTTCAAGGTGCATCTCAACTTAGAAAATTATACCATGAAAATGGCGTTTTCATCTTCATAAGTCCCCCTTCTATTGATACGTTGAGAAATAGATTGAACTTGAGAAAAACTGATTCTGAACAAGAAATAGATGCAAGAATCATGCTTGCAAAAAAGGAAATTAAAGAGCGCAATAATTACAATTACGTACTAGTAAATAGGGATCTGAACAAAACGCTAAAAGATCTATCTCACATAATCAGCTCTGAAAAGCGCAATAAGATGAATAGAAAAAATGAAAATAGAAAATAGAATAAAGTGCTATTTTTTTGCCAAATGCTTTTTTGAAACTTCTACCAGGCGCTCAAATGCTATGGGATTTGTTATCGCTAAATCAGCAAGAATTTTTCTATTTAATTCTATCTTTGCTTTTATAAGACCATTCATGAAAGCACTGTAAGACAATTTATACGGTCTCACTGCTGCGTTTATTCGCACAATCCATAAGCTTCTAAAACTCCTTTTCTTTACTTTACGGTCCCTATACGAATAAACAAGCCCTCTTTCTACAGTTTCTCTCGCAGTCCTGTAATTCTTGCTGCGCCTTCCCCAATACCCCTTTGCCATTTTAAGAAATTTTTTATGCCTTCTTTTGGAAGCAACAGCCCCCTTTACTCTACTCATACTATACTCCTAAAAGCTTCTTTATTCTTTTGTAATCCCCTTTAACCAAAATGGCAGACCTTCGTAAATTCCTCTTTCTTTTTGTAGTTTTCTTAGTCAAAATATGACTGGTATATGCTTTGCTTCGTTTTATTTTTCCTTTCCCAGTCAGCTTAAATCTCTTAGCTGCTCCACGATGTGTCTTTAACTTTGGCATATAATCCTCATTGTCCCTTTTTCTTTTTCCCTGTATTAGCTTTTGGACTTAATACCATAACCATAATTCTCTTACCAAGCGAAGAAATAGGCTGATCTATCTCTCCTTGATCAGACACATCCCCAGAAAGCCTCTCAAGTATCTGTCTGCCGATCTCTCTATGGGACATTTCTCTGCCGCGGAACATAAGTGTTACTTTAACCTTGTTCCCCTCTGTAAGGAATTCCTTAACATGTCTTAACTTTACCTGATAATCGTTTTCTTCTATATTTGGTTTAAATTTAATTTCTTTTAATTCTACAGTCTTCTGTTTTTTGCGAGCTTCCTTTCCCCGTCTTATCTGCTCATATCTATACTTATCATAATCCATTATCCGACAAACAGGGGGAGAAGACTGCGAGGAAACTTGAACCAAGTCAAACCCTTTTTCTTCTGCAATTCTCAAGGCATCTTCAATAGCCAAAATTCCGAGCTGTTCCTTATCCAACCCGACCAATCTTACTTGTTTTGCCCGTATTCCCCGATTTACTTCAGCAAACTTCTTTATTTACTAGCTCCTTTTCTCTGTTATATTATTTACGAAGCTTCAATTTATCAATAACTGTCAAGTATCTTTCACTATCCTTCTTTTTGAGATAATCCAGCAAACGTCTCCGTCTTCCTACAAGTTTCAACAACCCACGCCTTGAATTATGGTCTTTTTTAAAACTCAAAAAATGCCTTGTTAAATTATTAATTCTCCCTGTCGTTAAGGCAATCTGGACCTCTGGAGATCCAGTATCACTTTTATGTGCCCTAAACTTTGTTATGACTTCCTTTTTCTCATCCGTGGATATTGCCACTTTCAACCCTTTCTATAGACTTGCATTCATCCGTTGAATTGTACCATAGTAGTGTTTGTATGTAAAGCTCAAAAAATCAAAAGCTAACCCTGAAAATCATATTTTTCTAAAATCTTCCTTGCCTGAGTCGCATCACAAATTATCTGCTTTTTTGCATCCTCCCTGCACTTAAATTTGAATCTATCTCGCAATTTTTTAATAAAAAAAACCTCTATAGTTTTTCCATAAAGGTCTGTTTTAAGACCGAATATATATACTTCTAGAAA
The DNA here is from genome assembly GCA_018812485.1 of bacterium. Classification (NCBI taxonomy): domain Bacteria; species bacterium. The sequence goes on from JAHJDO010000052.1 coordinate 16,423, forward strand.
AAACTTGCTATTCTGTTTTCTTGCATCTAGTACAGCTTTACAGACTGAACGTTTATTATTTATGTACATTATAGCATATGCTGCATACACTCCTTCCGGAGGCGTTACTTCACTATCACAATACATATTAGCAGTAGGGAAATCTATATCCCTGGAAATTCCACGGCCTCTGGAGACGTTTCCCATTACCGAATATCTGCGTCCAAGCAATCTAGATGCCTTGTCCAAATTTCCTTCCCTGATACATTTCCGAACTTTGGTACTGCTAACAATTTCACCTGAAATTTTCACAGGCTTTATAATGCCAACACTAAAGTTATTTTTCTCACCCATTTGCTTTAGTAACTTCACATTTCCCTGTTGACCAACCCCGAATCTATAGTTGAATCCTACATATATTTTCTGAACATGAAGATAATTACATAGAACTTCTAATACAAAATCCCGAGCTCCCATATCTGCAATTGAGGTAAAATCTATAGATACACAAACGTCTATTCCTGTTTTCTCAATAAGTTTTACCTTATGTTCTGCAGATGTAAGTAGTAAATCCATTACTTCGGGCTTTAATACTTTAATAGGATGCGGCGTGAATGTCAGAATAATACTTGTCCCATTAATTCTTTTAGCTTCCTCTATTACTCTAGCAATAATCCTCTTATGACCGACATGCATACCATCAAAATTACCCATTGCCAGCACTGCATGTGGATATCTATGTTTTAAGGGAACAAGTTTCTTTATAATATCCATATTAAAAAATCCTAAATCCGAATATCGAAATTCTAAACATTGTTTTGAGCATTTGTATTTTGGTCATTTGATATTGTTTCGTATTTCGTGCTTAGTGCTTCGAATTTAAAAATTGGAATGTCCTTTAACTCTTTAGCCTTCAGCACGTTATTTAGTGACAAAGAGTCTTTAATATGAAAATTTCCGATTTTTGTTCTTACAAGATCTTTAAGACACGCTCCATAGCCAAGCTTTTCTCCAATTGTATTAGCAAGAGTGCGGATATATGTTCCCTTAGAACATGCAACACGAATGGAAATTTCAGGGATATTGACATTTAACAATTCTATGCTATAAATATGTACCTTGCGTGGTTCAGGATTTACTTTTATCCCCTTTCTGGCCAGTTTATACAATCTCTCTCCTTTGTAATGAACAGCTGAATACATAGGCGGTATCTGAGATATGTCTCCAGTTAAGTCTTCTAAAATACTGGATAATAATTCAGTATCAACCTTCTCTACCTTAATTCTTCTTATTATTTCCCCTTTAATGTCCTGAGTATCGGTTGTAGTTCCCAGTAAAAGCGTTCCTTCATATGTTTTTTTTTGTTCTGTCAGAAAACTTGCTTTTTTAGTAGCTTTTCCAAGACAAATCAGTAAAACTCCTGTTGCGTTAGGATCCAGAGTTCCAGCGTGGCCGACCTTCTTTATTTTGAAGTGGCTTCTTATCTTAGCTACAACATCGTGCGATGTCCAGTCTTTTGGTTTATCTATATTTAAAATTCCGTCCATAAATACTCCCGCCGTAGGCATCAACTGCTACAATTGCAGGAAAGCCTTTTACCTCCAACTTATAAATTGCCTCACATCCTAGATCTTTATAAGCTACAAATTTCTTGCTTTTTACCTTTTGAGACAAAAGCGCTCCTGCACCGCCCATTGCAGCAAAATATACAGACTTATACTTGCGAAGCGCACTTATAACATCGGCTGATCTCTGGCCTTTACCAATTACTCCTCCAAGCCCAGCGCCAAGTAACATTGGAGTATATTTATCCATTCTGAGACTCGTAGTTGGCCCGCATGAGCCTATGATTTCCCCTTCTCTGGCAGGCGTAGGCCCTGTGTAATAGATTATCTGATCATGCAGATCAAAGGGTAATTTATCCTCTCGCTTGATTGTCTCCACTAACCTTTTATGAGCCATATCTCTCGCTGTATAGATAGCACCACTTATAAGAACTCTATCGCCTGCTCGCAGACTGCACCTGAGCTCTTTCGTTAAAGGGACATTTATTATTTGCGTTTTTTTCATAGTATCACACTTGCATGTCTTGACACATAACAGCCAATATTCACTGCGACAGGCAATCCTGCAATATGAGTGGGATACGTTTCTATATTTACGCTTAAAGCAGTTATACTGCCCCCAAAGCCTTGAGGCCCAATACCAAGCTTATTTATTTCTATAAGTATCTGTCTCTCTAATCCAGCTATTTTTGCATCCGGATTATGTACGTTGAGAGGCCTTATTAAAGCCTCTTTAGCAAGCATTGCTGCTTTTTCAATTGTTCCCCCAATACCAACACCCACTATGCTTGGTGGGCACGGATTAGCACCTGCCTGTTTTACTGTATCTACAACAAATTTCTTCACTCCTTCCGCCCCTTCCGTCGGTTTAAGCACAGTCAATTTGCTCATATTCTCACTTCCAAATCCCTTGGGAACAACAATAATCTTGATTTTGCTTCCAGAGGTGATACTTGTATGTATAACAGCAGGCGTATTATCTCCTGTATTCTTGCGGACAAATATTGGGTCATCTACAACAGAACTACGCAGATATCCTCTTTTATATCCAACTCTTACCCCTTTATTTATTGCATCAGTAAGGTTGCCTCCTGCTATATGAACATCCTGCCCTATTTCCACAAAAACAACTACCATGCCTGTATCCTGACAAATAGGAACCTTCTTCATTTTAGCTATATGCAGATTACGCATTATCTGGAGAAAACAATACTTGCCAAGCTCAGACTTCTCTCTGGTCTTTGCCTTTTTTATTTTATCCGTAACATCTTTGGGGAGTTCATAATTGGACTTAACACAAAGCTCAGCCACTGCGTCTGTTATTGTATTAACTTTTACAGTTCTCATACCACTTAATCCTTAACCCTTATCGCTGGTATAACTCGCACAACTGTCTGTGCTTTCCCACACTCTTACTTCTTTTACTAAAAGCTCCTTAGGAATATTGGGGACCAGTTCTGAAAAGATATACTCTGCAATTACTTCTGAAGAGGGGCTATGCCCCTTTAAAAACTGCAAGTCATCAAGATTTTTATGGTCCAGTTTAATTATAATTTCCCCTAATATTGCTTTTAGTTTATCAAAGTCCATCAACATGCCGCTTTTATCAAGACCCCTTCCGCATACAAATACCTCAACCTTCCAGTTATGTCCATGAAGATTCTCGCATTTGCTTTGCACAAACTTAAGACTATGCGCTGCTGAAAAGGAATCTGTTACCCTCACTGTGTACATTTCACTCTCCCTTCTGTTTTTCAACTTCATTCTTGTATTCCAGAATCCCCTGTGCAATTATCTGCGCCACCTTCTTTCTATATGAGGATTTTTTTAGTAGTTTTGCATCATAATAATTGGAAATAAAACCTACTTCAACAAGAACAGCCGGCATGTATGCCTTTCTAAGCACATAGAACATTGTATCTTTCACGCCCCTATCTTTAGAGCCCATATGCCTGATAAGGCTCTCATGAATACTCTCTGCAAGTTTAATGCTTTCTTTTTTAAGAGAACCACTCTTGTTACGCGCTTTGTCAGGATAATATGTTTCTATTCCCATCATTTTTTTGTCCCATGCTGCGTTTGCATGAATACTCACAAAAATATCGGCTTTGTACTTTTTGGCAAGTTCTACTCTGTGCTTTAAAGAGATGAACTTGTCTCTTTCTCTGGTTAAAATTACCCTTGTATCAGTGCTCCTGAGATATTTTTTTACCTGTTTTGCGATATCCAGATTAATATCTTTTTCCTTGATCTTATATGAAAATATTAACCCTCTTTTATGTCTTCCAACCGCTCCCGAGTCATGTCCTCCGTGACCCGGATCTATAACAATTACCTTAATTTTTTGCTTATCGCTTACTTTTATGAAGTCAAGAACAAGGCGGTCAGGATTCTTAAGATAGAATATATTATACGAAGCATTTCTGGTATTAAGCTTGAAAACAGCATCTATGGAATGATAAGCAGGCTTTAATTTTACTTTCTTAACAATGCGGTCATTAATCGTAACATGCGGATATATAGGGAAAAACAGGAAATGTCTTATTTGGCTGAACTTGTTTACAGGGGTTATATTATGAAGTCTGATATGAATTTCCCCTGAACCTGTTTTTTCAATTGTATATGTTATTGCCTCTTTTGAGTCAAGAACAATACGCGTCTTGGTAGGATAAGAATGATATCTCGCATTCTTGAGTATGTTTGGCGCGCAATACGCGCTATAACTTGCGCTCAGTATCAATGCGCTGAACACAAAAATCCGAAATCCGAATATCGAAATCTTTGAACAAGGGGTTTCAACCCTTTGTTTTTTGGACATTTGCACTTCGTGCTTCAAACTTAATTTTTTTAGCATTTTTATCATTGTGCCTTATTTTAGAATTCGTCCATTATATATAAAAAAAGCCCACCATACAACTTTAGTATGATGCGGCTCTTTATGGGTGGAGTTTAGGGTTAACAAAAATCTGCGATCGCTTATTCTCTAGATTCTCCTCATCTGAGCAATTATTGTATTAGCTAACTCATGTTTTTCAATCAAGTATTAATCCCACCTGCTTGATTCTTTTTTTTCTTCCAGCAACCATCATTAAATCCTATCGCTTGCAATATATCAGTAAATGCAACATATTCAATATTGTGTTTTTTGTAAAAAGCTATGCTTTCATATAATTCTTTTGTTTGATTATTCTCATCCAACAAATCACCAAAAGCATAACCCATCCGAGCTTCATATTCTTGATATCCTACCAATATTATTTGCAACGGTTTTTTGAATAATCGCGGCACTTCCCCATATTTTAATGGAACACCAAGAATTTTTTCTCCAGCTGTGCCGGTAACACACCAATTGCTACCTTTTACTTCGTAAACATAGTCATCACATTCCAAGTCAGGATTATACTTTTTATTCCTCAAAGAGCTTTTTATGGGCGTGGTTTTTCTCACGTTCTTCCTGCCCAACTTAATCAATCCTTCCATAACCAAATCTTCACATAGCTTGGTTGTCCATTGTCCGCCCCCGTCACCGCCAATTACGGCATTGCCCCATTCTTTTTCTATTATTTTTGCTTCGTTCAAAACATTTTGATTACTTGTATTTTTCATACTAATATCTGTAATTCCTTCATAGCACCAACGAATAACTTCTAAATTGCCGAGTAAATTTAAACTATCTTTTTTTTGTTTTTTATTTGTTTGCATATTTTATATTTAAAAAAGTTTTTTCTTCATCTGTTAAACCATCTTTTAAAGTGTCCCTTATTTTGTTTTGCCCAACTGCTCCGGAAGGATAATTTTCGCTTGTAAACAAATCAAATTTATCGTTAATACGTGTAATATAATTCATAAAGTAATGCTCTGACAACTCCTTTTTTGAATCAGAGGCTAGTCGTACTAATAAAATTAAAAAATTCATAAACCCATTAAATCCTGTGGTTTTTGTAAGTATGTATTGCTTATTCTTGTTTTCCCATGCTTCTGGAAATATCTTTTTAATAGCATTAAAATAATTACTAATAATATTTTTAATATCGGTATCGCGATTTTTTTCGTATAATTTTTTAAAAATTTTATTTTTTTCTAATAATTCAATGTGAATATACTTAGCCATAGACCCTTGAGCTAAGTCTCCTGTTTTATCAGATAGAGTTTTAATTTTCATATACCAAGCTGAATTTAATTCTTCGTTTAAATGTTTTACGATATAATAAGCCGATTTCTCGGGAGATCTGCCCTCTGTTATGCCAAATAAGTCATAAACTAAATCATTACTAACTTTTCTTTGTGTGGAATTAATTTGTGCAAAAATTTTAGCCTGCTCGCCGAGAGATAAATCTAAAAAAACTGAAACAGGTAATTCAAATTTTTCCTCTTCTTTATCAAAACCGGCCAATCTATGCTGTCCATCTAAAATATTTGCCACATCTTCTTTAATTTTGATTTTCAATGTATTGTTCTTATTATTTAAAACATAATTAGGCTCTTTTTCTTCGGCTGGATTATTTTGGATAGCTAAAATAATTGTATTAGGAAAAGTAGAGTCGTTAGATTTTAAATATTTTTTTATAGCTTTCACTTTTTCAGGATAAAGATCTCTTTGAATTCCATTCTCTAAATCCTTCATTCTGGATAGATTTTTATTCGCAATTTTATGTAAAATTTTTGGAGCCATTTTCCCAATAAAAAAACTTCCTATATTCTGGCTAATTTTAATAATTGGAATATTAATGTAATTCATATTTAATTTACCCTTGGTTTGCCAGTACTGCTTTTAACTGTATCATGAGCCTGAAGTCCTTTTTCTAGTCTTTCTGGGGCATCATCATGTTTATAAACCATATTAAATAGATCGCTTCTTTTTATATGTTTTCCATGGGTTGCATCAAGTGCACCTTGAATATTTTGAAGAATATCATCATGCCTCTCATAATTTAACCCTCTTCCTTTTTCATAAAACCACAACACTAAAATCCACAAAGGATTGAATATCAATCTGTAGAAAGTTTCTGATGATAATATAGTTATTTTCCCCTCTGCACTCAGAAATCCAACAGAGTGTTTAAAAACAGAAAATACAGCCAAGGCAATTATTATTAAAATAAACAAATGACCTGCCCAATACCATCGATTTTTATGCCATTTAATGTTCATTAAAATTGATTAATCTCAAAATGTTATTTTTTTAATTCTTCAAATCTTTTAATTGATAAATCAAGATAGCTCTTTTCTGTATCAATCCCGATGAAATTTCTCCCATAAAGATAAGCGGCCAATCCTGTTGTTGAGCTTCCTGTAAAAGGATCGAGAATTGTGTCACCTTTATTTGTGCTTGCTAAAACGATTCTCTTAAGTAAGTCAAAAGATTTCTGAGTGGGGTGCTTTCCGAATTTTTTTTCAATGGATTTTGGCGTATTTATTGACCAAACTGATCTCATTTGCAATCCTGGCTTTTTTAGCTGATCTTCAGGCCAATCTCCATCCTTCATTGACTTATAATTGAAAGTGTGTTTTGCTTTTTTGTCTCTTCTTGCCCAAATTAAAGTTTCGTGGCTGGCAGTAAAAAAGCGACAGCTTAAATTAGGAGAAGCGTTTGGCTTAAACCATGCAATATCATTCAAAATATGGTAACCGGCCATTTGTAAAGCGAAACCACATTGATAGATTGAGTGATAGGTTCCACTAATCCAAATTGTTCCGTTTGGTCTTAAAATTTTTCGGCATGCTTTTATCCATTCAACATGAAAATCAAAGTTCTTTTTTAAGCCATTGCTTAAATCCCAATTACCTTTTTTAACACTAACCATTTTACCGTTCTGACAAGTAAAAGTACCGCTGGAGAGGAAATAGGGCGGATCGGCAAAAATCATATCAACAGGGTTTTCAGGAACTTTTTTTAAAAATTCCAGAGAATCTGCTTGATAAAGCTTAAATCTTGGTTTTTCGTAGTATGGTTTAATCATCATTTTTTCTAGTGGAGGTGGCGGGAGTCGAACCCGCGTCCAAAAGTAAAGTTACAGCAGCATCTACATGTTTATTCCGCTCTTTAACTTTCGTCTCTTATAACCTCCAGCGAACAGGATGTTATAGAAACTAGTTTGATAAAATCTCAACAGATTGCCTCAAACAAAACAATCTGTCCAGCCTGTTAATCGGCGCCTATTCTCACTCTACAGGCAAGAACAAGATAGACGTAACTGCTATTTAAGCAGCTAAAGCCAACTGTTCGTCGGCAATTAAGTTGTATTGCCAGGTTTTTTTCGAGGCCACCCAGCACCCTCGACATGCAACTTCTGCACCTTCTACTCCTGTCGAAGCCGTATCACCCCCTACTTCTCAATGATCTATTGTTATTATATTCTTTTCTGATGCTGTTTTAAAGCTTTTTCTGTTTCCTGTCAGATAAAATTTAAAAGTGCACAGTTTTTAAGCGATTTAAGTTTTAAAAGTGCACACCTAAAAAGCCCCCAAGAATGGGGGTTTGGGGGCATACGTGTTAAGTTAAGCTAATAAGTTTTCTCGCCGATGTGGTTGACA
>JAHJDO010000053.1 GCA_018812485.1 bacterium
AATGCCGTCTTTTAAAGCTACGTAACCTATTCTAATTAATAGCGTTACGAATAGAATATCAATCCAATTAAATTTTATATGAGGCATATATTAAAACGAGGAAACAAAAAACAGATATGCAGGAAGTATACCACATGCTTTTCTATTTGTCAAGGTAGGCTCAGAATATATGTCACAACTTACAAAACAAAGTGAATGTACGTTGTATGGCTGAATTTTATCCTGAGGATATGACGAATAGGAGCATCTGAAGGAACTCATAAATTCCCTATGCCATCTGACCAGATAAGCTCCTATGGTTTTACCCTCTCAGAAAAATAGCCTCCTGTCAAGGCATCTAAGTCTGCTGTGAGTTCCTGTATCCTCAATTCTCTTTCCAGTTTTAGTCTCAGATCTTCCAGTGGTGATATATAAGATTCTATCTGCAGTCTTCGACGCTCAAAATATGTCCTAGTAATCTCATCTAATATATCGTCTCTCAGCTGCACCATGAGACGACTTCTTGTATCAATGCTTGTTTGGTCATCATTCCAGACTAACTCGCCAAGCTTCCATGACATAGTAACATCCCAGCTTATGGCATCATCGCCCCTGACCAAAACATCTGGGTTTGCTCCTGCATCCCAGTGCCAGTAGTCGGTAACATATCTATCTAGCCCGACTGATACATCAGGAAGGAGCGCCTTTTTTTGAGCGCGATCCCTCCACTCTTTTATTTTGCCAGGATGCACTTCTGCATATTCAATAGCTACATTTTGCATTTCTTTAATACTAGGTTCGTGGTTAAACAGCTCTAAAATATTTTCCTCTGCATTCCTTTTGTCATTGCGAGCGACTGGAAGGAACGAAGCAATCTCTTCTTGAGATTGCTTCGTCACTACGTTCCTCGCAATGACAGCCGAAGTCCCGTTTGACCTATACAACCCTTTATTAGTTGCTACCCAGATAGTCCCATCATTTGCCCTTGTTATAGACTGCGCTTTGTCAGCCGCCATGCCTTTATACAAAGCCCTCCATTTTTTACCTTTTTCTTCAAAAACAAAAACACCTTCTTCCGTTGCTGCATAAACATTATCTTTAAATAAAAGTCTTTTTACCTTCCGTGACATAAGGCCATCTGATGTAAAGCTCTGCCAGGTCTCTCCATTATCATCGCTGACAAATATCCCCAAATCTGCCGCAAGAAATATCCTCTCTTTATCCACCATTATGCTATTAACCGGCTTTACTGCGCTTACTGCTTCGTCTTGCAAATCACTATCATATTCTGCTTCTTCTCTTTGGGTTACAAAAACCCTTCTCCACCCAGAATCCGAACCCTTATATACACCATATTCAGTTGCAAGAAATAGCTCCTTCCCTTTAGGCGCAATCCATCTCACACTAAGATTCCCTGCCCCACCGGAATCCTTTTCCCAAGTTACTCCATTATCATTACTGACAAAAAGCCCTCCTCTTGTCCCAATATAAATCTTTCCCTCTTCCAAAAATGCTATATGCAATATGCTATTCTCCTCCGGGCCTACTCCTTTAAATATGGTTCTCCATTTGGACTTACCATCCAAACTTTTATAAACACCCTTCTCTGTGCAGACAAATACCGCCTTTTCCGAAATACTGATAAAATTAATACTATTACCATCACCTTTTGCTGAAAACACTATTTCCCACGTAACACCACCATCTTCACTCCTATACAATCTCTTCTCTGACGCTGCAAAGACGACCCCTTCCATCACCACAACCTCTCTTATATCAGGCTCGTTAATCCCAGTCACTGGCTCCCAGAGTTCGTCAGCAAAACTAAAAGCTACAGCACAAAACAAAGACACAAAAACTACTGATAAAACAGTAAAGCATTTCACTAAACACCTCCTTTGGTTTTTCCCCAATTCACTAACTCTCCTCTCCCCCTTTAATATATAGACACACCACCCCATCATTTTCTTTCAAAAAATTTTATTTTTTTTGTAAGCCTTATACGGGTATGTTACTACTGTAGAATTATATAGGCAAGGGGGAAGTGAATTGATAAAAATATTGTGGGGACAGGTTCCCGAATAAAGCTGGGACAGCTTCTGCTTCACTGTGGTAAACGTCTCTTATGTCTTTATGTCTTTTATGTTCTTATGTCCCTCTTATGTCCTTATTTTTATTTATTAAAATAAATCCGATGATTTTCTTATTAATACAAATATTATTGATATAACAACCAGTATGAATAACGTTCCGATAACCCAATATTTAGTATTTATATAGTGAGAGGTCGGCTCTTTTAATGGAATATTATAATAATCAAATTTCCTTTTGATAAATTCAAATTCCTTATCTTTTAGCCCAAAACTTTCTTCTTTCCATTTACGCATTACGTGCGATTTCTTCAGAAAGAATCTATATTCTTTCTCCATGCTCTCTAAATCACCTTCTCTCTCATATAAGCTAGCCAATATAAAATGAGCATCAAGATATATTGGATCTTTCCTTATAGCCTTTTTTAAATATTCCATGCTATTATCATAATACCCTTCTTTGAGTAATTCTACCGCTGTAATAAATAATTGTTCTGCATCATTAGTCTTTTTTATCCTATGCCGCCTTATACCCTTATATTTCAAGACTTGTTCCACATATTTTAACCCATCGGGGCCCTCTCGTTCCAGCTCTTCTGCTATAGCAAGTGAACAAAACATAATAGATAATATTAAAATTGACAGGAACAACTTTTTCACCGAAGATCTCCTTTAGTCCCTAATTATACTCTACCTATCCTAAAGTTTCAAACTTTGAGTTTGACTTAAATGCAAAAAAGTATAAATACTACTGTGGAATTATATAGGCAAGATGAAATGGTGGGATTTCAAGAGGGGTTTTTATATTACTATACTCCGACAAGTACTTCAATCAAATTCCTGTTATTAATTATCTCTTCAATCGTCATTGTATTAAAATCATAACGCACTCCATAATCACCTAATAGAGCATTCCACTGTATCTCTGCTTCAGTACCTCTTTCTAATCTTATGATAAATATATCGTATCCTAATCTCTCTCTTATTTCTGGCTGATTCATCAAACGCTCTTCTTGTAGAGGATCCGTAGTTATAATAACTGCTCTTTGTCCAGCTTCTACATCAACTCCATGTTCTAATAATGCATACTCAGCGCTAAAAGCAACTACATCTTCCAAGACTACTATTGCTTCTCGTACCCAGTCATAATCATCCTCCGCATCTGTCTGCCTAGCAGGGTTGCGGTAAGCTTCCACTACTCTATGTAACGCTAACTCTAAGTCACGTATCCCGTGTCTTTCATATATTTCCCTAACCTTTCCACGTCTTAATTTGACCCCTCCTAAAGTTAATGTAGCTATTTCTCTCTCAGCTTTAGTACGAGCCAACGCTAACTCTTCCATTGCTCTATCAACAGCTTCTCTTAGATGCTTTCTTCTTATTAACTCAATGTCTACAATTCTCCTTATCCTTAGCAACTGAGTACATAACAACTCAGCCTCTTCTCTCGTACTAATTCCATAGCTATCTAGTATAGGATTAGTGTATGTAAATCCACCGGGTATCCTTGTCAGTCCTCGCAATTCTGCTATATCATCGAGTAAAGCTTCTAAGATTTCAGGGATTTCTACCTCTCGTAAATTATTGATAACTTCATCTATTGCTTCGCCTTCAATTAATCTCCCTATAATCGGATGACGTCTATGAGGCTTTGCATCTACAATGAGATGTCCTTCTCTCTTCCGCTCTGATTTTGGAGGTCGATGCTCTTGTCCTTCTACCTGCTGTTTTTTCTGATCAATGATTTCCCTTACGTGAGATATTGCCATTACATAACCTGCTTTTCTTCCCTCTGAGTCTATCTGCCTATACCTGGTAGCATTCAGGTAAGCTTGCTCTGCTCTATTTAAAGCACCTCTTAACTCAGGAATGTTGTATTTGTCTTCTATTCTTCTAGACCTACGAGAAAAATGACGATCTCCTGCTGAATCTTCTATCGCAGCTATTTCTCTTGCAGCTTTCTTACGAGCTGCATCTAACTCTGTTTCTGCCGTATCAACAGCATCTTTTAAATGTCCTATTCTTGCTAATTCTATATCTATAGCTTCCCTTAAACGCTTCAAGCTTCCATATAGTAATACAGTATCCTCTCCTTCAGATTGCAATGTACTACTCGACGATAATACTACCCTCAGTTCTGCCATAAGCTCATCCAACTCATCTCTTCTTCGAGCAAGCTCTTCTATTGATGTATCAGAAACCCCTATTGCAGCGCCATCTAGTAATGTTGAAATAGCTTCTTCAGCTCCCCTGATATTATCAGGATCATTTAAGGCTTCCATTGCTTCTTCGGCTGCAACTGCTTGTTGAGACAATAAATATTCCTGGATAGCAACGATTCTTTCATCATGAGGCACATTCCATCTCATCGCAAGTCCTAACTCAAAACTAAGTCCTCTCACATACATAGTAACTTCAACATCAACTAACCTCGTTCGTTTTACAAGAATATCTACAGTAAGAGTATCGCCAAGGTTATTGTGTATAATATCAAATATGCGTCTCTCGCCTGGAGATAGCTTCTTTACTATTACACGCTGCAACTCTTGACTGTAACAACCAATTGATAATGGGCCAAATCCAGGTCTTCTGTCAAAGAAACAAGTAGTAGCCCTATCGTCTTCAGAAGCAGAAATGGCAACAGGAAAATCTATCCTGCCTTCTCTAATTTCTTCGATTAAAACTCTCAATTCCGCATCATCAACCATTACACCATCCAATCTAAATACTACTTTAGTCTCTGGCGCAAGCCTACTAAATGCCCTCAAAGTTTTATCCATTGCCGCCCTTTCAACCCGCAACCTTTCTTTTAATTCACGGGCCTCTTTTGCAGAACTCAATCCATATTTAGCTACTGAGGGGGCACCAAAATAAAATTGATTGGGGTTCATCAAGTACGTCATGCTTCCCATGTCATCTCTTACTGTTCTTAATCTTTCTTCTAGAGCCTTATTAACTAGTGCGACATCTGTGTTTGATACATATTTTCCATTTTGGAAAAACCAAAGCAATGCCATCTCGTGACGAGTCATATAGTCCTCTAATCTACCACTCTCAATCTCATCCCTTATTTTTCTACTGATGCTATTTATATGGATCCTAACTGTTCTAGTTTTTATACCCAATTTATCTGCAATTTGCTTACTCGTAAACGCTTTGGCTACCAATTCGAGAACTTCTTGTTCTCTAGGAGAAAGGATATCTCTTAGTTTTACCCCTGCATTTCTAACCCAATCCGGAAAATCTACAACGTTATTTTCTAATGCTATTATAATCGCTCGTTGTCGTTTATCACGAGTTGTCTCAGTGAGACCGAGTTTTTGATAAATATGCTTCATATGATTTTTAACCGCACCTTCCCCTATATGCTTTTTAACCTCACCTTTCCATCTGATAGGCGATAATTTACTGACAATTTCACTATTCATCAAACCTTGAGCTGCTAGCTTCAAGACTTCTAGTTCACGTGGAGACAAATTGTTTAATGCGTCACTGACAACCTTTTCTGCTGTCTGAGCTAATGTTGCCTTCATCGCAGTCTGGTCAGCATCATATTGATGCTCCTCTACTATAGGCCTCATCGCTCTAAGTATTCTTCCTTCTTCTGTAGTTTCAGGATAATGTTCAATCAATCTGTCTATCACTTCTTCCATAGCTTCTCCTGTAAAAACCTCAGCCACATAATCCTCACCTAATAAAGCCTCCATTAATAAGTCATAAGCTTCTTTATGTCTTCCTGCATCTAAAGCCATTTGAGCATCTAAAACTGGCCCAACGTTACCAGCCTGTCCTCCTTCCCCACCCGGTGCATCATTTGAAAGTTGAACATGTGTTTCAATCCCGGCAGAAGCGCTGGTGGTCAGATCAACTACTCTATTAACCATTTCTTCAAAAACAGGCAGTGGCGTGTCTTTGGGTCTATGTACCAAGATTATTGGTAATGTTTTAGCAACCCTTTCAAATAATTCAGTTATATCATCTAAATAACCTTCATATGCCTTCGTTAATGGCATTCTTGCTATAGCACGACCGAGTATTTCTTCTAAGTTGTCTAAAGGAGTCAAAAAACGTTGATAAGAACCAGAAAACATGGGAGAACTATCCATGATTATTATGCCATATATCTTGTAAAAGCCACGTTTTGGAGTCATACCTGTATCTACATGCCTTGTATCCCTATCTAGATAATACAACCTCCTCGTAGGCCTATCTCCCTGGAGATCGCCAGCTACCAATACATCTTTGTCATCTGGATCTAAAAATGCTGCAGCTTGTATTGCTGCAAACAAGTCCCATTTTCCATACAACTCAGGGCGTTCATGTATCTTTCCAGCAAGAGCAGCCTTACCTGAAGCTTCTTTACCTACAACAAGCCATTTACGCCCTTCTGGATCAGCAATAATATGTGCATGGAGACGTATTGCACCCAATTTTCTAAGTAACTTTGTTAAATCTAAGCTAACCATGTGATTACCTGTAGCTTCTCTTATTATACTAATGATAGCTTGTCGAGTAGGATTCTGGATTCTTCGGTTGGTCAAACCATCAACTATAACTACATCACCATTAAATGCAATGCGGAATTTAGGAAAAACCACTTTTACTGCCGGAACAGGCATTGAAGACATCTCAACAGAATTTATTTGCGGCCCGGGGACTTCGACCTCAGATCTAAGTGCATAAACAGCGCTGAATTCTTTACTATGTTTATCTTTTGCAGAATAATGGACAGCTAATCTAATACCACGAGTAACAGGATTTAAAGTAATAAGAAGGATATTTGGTTCACCAACTTCCTCATCATCTACTCTTCCTGTTAGAGCAGAAAAACCACTTAGTTTTCCTCCATGATGAATAGTTTCATTAATCAGATTTTCTTCAAAACGTCCGGGATCATTTTCATACATTGAAGCTATAAACTCTAATATCTCATTAATACGTTCTGTCCCAATAAGTTCAACTAGCTCTTCGTCAACTAAAACTTGCCTAAAGGAGCTAAATAATTCCGGGATTTTTAATGTAACCCTTCCTTTATATTCAAACAAAACTTGTCCTCTGTTCGGTCCCCAGCGACATCTATTCGCCTGAGCTAATGCTGCCTGGGCTTCTGCGACTAAAGCCTCTGCTGCAGGAATCCCTTCAGTAAGGTCTCTATCCACATCAATAATTGTCTCAACTTCAGCTATTCTATCAGATACAGCTATCGCTGTTTGATATCCATCAAAATCCGGAGTTTTTCCTTGTGTATATATTCGAGCCAACGTCAATGCTGGCATTAATATAGCTAAGGCTTCTTGATATTTGCCCGCTGCTATTAATTCTCTGGCCGCTTCTATTGCTGCCCATAGTGGCCCCATACTTGCACCGCGGGCTGCTCCTTCAATTATCCCGACTCCCTCGTAGCTCGCGTCTTGGGATGGGAAATGTATAACTTCGGCACCAACTCCAGGAAACTCTACGACTCCTTCAGTCATCTGGTCCTTAATGCTTGTCACACACACAATAAAACCTCCAAATTGCGTTGAAGGGTACAGGCGAAAACGAACTATCTTTTGCGACAAAAGAAGGCTCCCCTTAAGATTAATGCTTCCAGTCTGAATTAAATATGCGGCTTCGCCAACTAATGCATACATATCATCGCTTGTAAGTCCAAGTTCTAAGACATCATCGAAATCTAAATGTGGATGCCAGTTAAGATCTCCTTCTCCAGCTAATGCTGGTCTTTCACCCCTGTCAGAAACAATCTGTCCTGTCTGCTCTCCCGTTCTTATCATTCTTTCTAACGCTCGGCGCTGTGGTACTGTCAAAGGCTCCATAGTAGCTACCAAATCCCTCAGATCTTCTCCTGATACACTCCCAAAGGCAGTTTGCATCCCGTCTAATATTACAGCTGCTTCCTTCACAGTCATAGCATCTTGTGCGATTTTTGTAGCGAGTTCGGCCCAATCCCATGTTGGAATATTTTCCAATGCCTGGCGTTCTTGCATAAGAGATTCTTCTATCGACCACTCAACCCCACCTCGCAGAACATAGTAAGCATCTGTCAACACAAGCTGTAGATAAAACCAACGCATTATCTCTGGCAACAGTTTACGCTCTATGTCCGTCAAGGGCTCCTCGGCCGCCTGTTGATAAGCGAGAATGAACGTTTCGACTTTATCTATGTCGAATTGCAACCTCGAAGTTGGAGTTTGACTTACGATCATAAGGTTAATCAAATCAGCGATGCGAGGCATCACCGCAGCGAAATCCAAATCCAGGATACCTGTAAGAAGCGAACCATCCCGCAATAGTACATTCCTAGGATTGTAATCACCGTGCCCGATGGTACAAAGCAAACCTTCATCTTGAAGATGTGGTGTTATGTTTTCAGTTAAGGTTTCGAGCTGCTTTATAAAAAAATCATAATTATCAAGGAAAGCCCTGGCTTCTCTTGTATTTTGTCCCTGGGCACCTTCCCGGAGAATTTCAAATTGCTCAAGGGCTTCATCAAGGTGGTACAAATCGATTGACGGCCAGCCTTTGTTTTTGGGATCAACCCGTTCTCGAATCGATAATTCCTCCCTCATGGAGTCATACAAGTGTTTCAATAATGGTAGATTTTCCCTCATGGCTCTATGAAATCGACAAAGAGCCTCTGCCGTAACCAGCAACTGCTTCTGCGTCATTTGACCCCACTCGCCAGGCTCTCCTTCAACAAAGGTTGTAACGGTAACAATACATCCATCTGCCTCTGTGTAGGGTTGGTTGGCGCTATCACGAACGAATGGTTGAATCGGCAATCCTGCCTCATATGCTATTAATCTAATCTGATCATAGAAGCGAACCATGGAAGGAGTTATTGCAGTGCTCAAGTGCACGGAGTAATCACCGTGACTCGTTGTTTCCCTGTATACCGCAGAGAAAGAACCCTGTCCTATCAGCTTGATTACATCAAAATCTTCTATAAAGCCTTTTTCCTGTAAAAGTCTTCCCAAGCTTTCAATATCCGTTGCACGATTAGGGACTGTGTGTTTTTCCTGTTCATCATAAACTTCTTTCATGCGTCTACGGGTACCAGCTTCTCCAACAGGAACTCTTAGAGTATCTTCTGAACCAGGGCAGGAATATAGACTGGTATTACATAAGAATACTATGCTCAATAATATTGCTACAACCTTCAAGTTATTACCTTTTTTAAACTTTATCATAATTTTGGTAAAAAATTCTACTTGGCACATTGGCACCATGAGATGGTGCAGCTACACTGGCATCTGTGGCTTAATCTTTTTCACTAGACAACGGAATATGCACGGGTTCATCTTTAAATGGCCCTAGAAATTTAGGCGAAAATAATGGATCTGGGCATGGTTCTGCTTCTTGTTGTTGCAACGTATCTTCAGCTTCTTCATTTATCTTTCCTCTAACTTCTTCTATAAGGCTTCTTTTTTCAATAAACTGACGCTCTCTTTCATAGTCTTGTTCTACCTGTTTTTTGGTGCCCATTTTAGTACTTTTCACTGATTCAGGAACAGCATAGGTAGGGTTATTTATAAAACTAATGGTGATGATTAATATCAATAGACTAATAGAAATTGTATTTTTTATCATGAGATACCCCTATTTCTACAAATTATAAGCTTTTTTAAACTTTA
>JAHJDO010000054.1 GCA_018812485.1 bacterium
CTTTGCCATCAAGACTTATGTCTTGTTTGTCCTGTTTTATGTTCTAAAATCTCAAACATTATCTTACGGCGTTTTTTAAAAGGAACAAAATTTGCTCTATCCGCTAAATGGCGATAAGCATTACCAATTCGACCATGACTTCCGCCAAGGTTATAGATATCGCACCATACCCCACCTTCACAATGAGGCAAAGAGCATTCTTTAAAAATAGCACAATCTCTGGTTTCATATCGCCTTGCTGCATCTAATAGCGCAGGATTCGCTCCAATGCAGGTCTTCGTCTTCTTAGCAGCATCACGCATGGCTTCGCTGATTTCATACTTGTATTCATCGCAAGACAAAACAAACTTTGCCTCTTCAATCATCCTGGCTTTCTTGAGCAGTTTAGCGATAAGGTTTTTATGTTTTTTGGTGTATTCCATAACACGGTCTCCTTAATAAAATTATGAGTAAAATTAAACATTAATGAACTCTTAACATTACTGCCAAAAGTGGAATTTCGAGGCTAAAACACATCTAAAAACCCCTATATTTTCCTTAACAATTTCATCACCTCTGTAGTAAATGGATGAAGATACTCAGAACCTTTGTATAAGTTTCCATCGGGGAATGAAACATCAACCGACCTTCCTACAATCTTTGCCTCATCAAGAATATCGCGAAAGAATGAGGAAAGTAAATATTCGTCTTCTGACCAGGGTTTAGTATGTAGCGCCTTTAGGATTTTTGCAAAGAAGAGAAATGTTCTGATCCAATTTATACAGTGAAGTACATTTCCTAATTTTAACATTCTGATAAAACCCTGCTCATTTTTCAATAAGTATTTTTTCCCTTCTTCTTTCTCAACAAGTCCAGCCTTTGTCCACCTTTCAAGTATTCTGTAAACAATCTTCTGGTCAAAATAAATCTCTTTTGCAATCTGGTTGGAGTTTCCTTCATGCCTTAAAAGAAGATACAGAAGAACTTCAACACGTGCATTCACTCCAAAAACTCCTCTGAGATATAGAGGTAGAAGACAAGGCTTCTGTATATTTGGTTCTGTGACCTTCTCTTTAACCTGGCTTTTTTCAAAAACACCTTGAGGAACTAAATGCTTATTCAATCTCTTATCTATTTTATAAAAGCACTTTCCAATTCTTTTTAGTCTGGAGGAGTTTAACCACTCTCCATTCTTCTTTATCCATTCTAGCGAGACAGATAAAAGCCTTTTGTCAAACTTTCCCATAAACAGCGTAGATGAAAGCAAACTTTCAAGGTCAATTATCCAGTTCTTCTCCTCCTCAATTTGCGAAGCTACACCAAGGGAAGCCCACTGTCTCCAGTGAATCTGAATCAGTCTGTTCAAAAATTTCTCCCTAAATTCTTTGAGCAATGTCACTGTATCCCTTCTTTCTCAAAAAATCCTTCAAAATAGCCTTAAATCCTTCCGAAACATCCTGGGTTAAAACCCATCTTGCTGCCATCTCCATTTCCTGCTTTGTAGGCTTTAATGCAAATAGGTCATCCACATGATACCCACCGCGGTCAAGTGCTGCATATAGTTTGAAATGTATCTGGTCAAGTCGACTAATAAAATAGATAGTAAGATATTTGCCGTATCGTCTTCCAACAAGTCTCTTTTCAAATCCTACTGGCAAGCCTAATTCTACCTGCGACGCTGGGTCTATATTAATCCATTCTTTCGGAAGTTCGAAATCTCTCTCAACGACTTTTGCTGCTTCCAGAAACCTTTCAGGAAATCTATCTATCTTTTTCACAATGATTTCCTTTTCGCTATAAACAGCTTCACCAAGGACATCTACATCCTTGGTAGTTCTCAAAACGAGACCGAGAGCAAAAAGAGCGGTGCCCCCACAAACTACAAGTGAAATAGGAGAACCATTGTAAAGATCAATTTGCCGGTCAAGAGCATTAAATATATCTTCCATATTTTTTTTGCTAATCATATTATAAGGATTTTATCACCTAATTTTAAGGCTGTCAAGTCCTAAAAAAGAGTGTCAGATAAAAATTAAAAGTGAACTGTTTTAGCCTCGAAAAAGGCCCTACTTTGCCCATGGTGACAGCTTCGCTCTTATTGGGCCTATATTGGTCTCTATAGGCCCTAAAATCCGTTGTGTATTTTTAGGTATTATAAGTTATTCTCCGAATAACTGTTACGTCTTTTTTTACATACCAAGTTTACTAACTGTAGGGAATAATCTAAAGTGGCCTAAAAAGAATAACGAGTAGTAAAGAAAATGTATGTTTTCTTCCAACAAAAGCTGGGTTATGATGTTTCCTGTTCATTTCCAACTCCAACAGTGCGATTTCTTGACAAAGAAAGAGCAAAGTGATACTTTATAGTTGTGTTTCGGTAAATAGGTATGTTTCGGTAAATAACGAAAGAGATGAAAGAAAGATGAAAATGGTTTCGGAAAAGCAAATCTTAAATAAGGTACCAGTTCTTATAGAAAAAAATATCCCTGCTTTTAAGATCAGAAAAATTGTGCATCAGCCTAAAATTAAAGGGATAATTCCTGATATGGTAATTGAGGTTGATATAGCAGGTAAAAAGAGAAAACTTATCATTGAAGTTAAATCTAGAGGCTTCCCTTCACAAATACTTCAATCTATCCCCATTTTGCTTAAAGCAGCCTCTGTGATAAAAAACAGTTATCCTATCTTTGTTTCAGACTTTATCTCTAAGAATGGTGCTTCTATCTGTAAAGAGAATAATATTGGCTATTTAGACCTTGCTGGGAATTGCTATGTAGGTTTAAAAGAGGTCTACATAGAAAAAGTTGGGGAAGAACAAATAAAGAGAACTCACAGCATCTTGAAAAAGTTATTCTCTCCTAAGGCAACGAGGATTATACGAGCATTACTTGAGGAGCCAGAAAGATTATGGGGAATAAGCGAGTTGTCCCAAACCTTAGAGGTAGCCTTGGGATATACTCATGAAGTTATAGCCAAACTTCTTAAGCAAGGATATGTGATTCGCGATCAAAAGAAGCAAATTCATCTGTCTCGTCCAGCTGAGTTACTAAATGACTGGGCAAGACAGTATAGAATTTCTCCTGAGTCTATTCATTCCTATTATTCATCTATAAAAAACCCCCAGGAATTAATGAAGAAAATAGCTAATACACTTAAAAGAAATAGAACTACTTATTGCTTTACTCTTCATGCAGGAGCTTCTTTAGTTGCCCCCTTTATGCGTTTTAATGATGTACATTTTTATTATCTTGGAGATATTAAAAGAATTGTTCAGCAATTAGAGTTAGAAGAAATAGAATTTGGAGGCACAGTCCATCTTATTGAACCTTACGATCAAGGTATGTTTTACCGAAAACAAACTATAGAAGGCAAAGATGTAGTCTGCAATAGTCAACTCTACTTGGATCTTAATCAATATCCTACAAGAGGGAAAGAGCAGGCAGAGTTTTTGCGTGAAAAAAGGATAAAATACTAAATGGGTAAGATTAGAAATGCGGATGAATTTGATTCTGGAGTAGTTAAAGCTTCAAAATCAGTAATTTTAGAGTTGGGTGTAATTTTAAGAAGCTACTTTAATGAATTAATTCTGATTGGTGGGTGGGCACCATATTTTATATTACAAAAATATCAGAAGAAAGGTTTTGACCATATAGGTTCAATTGATATTGACCTTGCTGTTAATCCAACAATAAGCGAGAAGAAATACGGTACAATTATAAGTTTGATAAAAGAGAGGGGTTATCAAGCAGTTCAGGATGAATTGGCAGATGTTTTTGAATTTAGATTTGAGAGAACATTGATTTCTCCTCACGATAATAAAGAGTACACTATAAAAATAGATTTTCTGACTTCTCATCTTGGAGAGGAAGGAATAGAAGCGGTTCACCGCAAAATTCAGCCCGATTTACAGGCTTTAAAAGCCAAAGGTTGTCAGCTTGCATTTGGGCATTTTATGGTTACAGAAATTAAAGATGTTTTGCCGGGTAATGGTAAAGCCGCTTGCAAATGGAAGGTGGCTAATATCGTTAGCAGTTTAATAATGAAGTCCTTTGCTTTGGGTGGAAGATATAAGGAAAAAGACGCATATGATATTCACTATATGATTGCAAATTACAAAAATGGCCCTTTATCTGTTGCTGGGGAGTTAAAGCAATATCTAAATAATGAAGTTGTACAGGAAGGGCTGTCACATATAAGAGAGGCATTTAAAGATATAAACTCTAACGGTCCCGTCTGGGTAGCAAATTTCTATAATATTACTGGTGAACGAGAATATCAAATAAAAATAGCTGATGCCTATAAAAATGTAAGTAAGTTCTTGGAATTATTAGATAGGTAGATCTGTTATGGGTGTTGATGATAATGAAAAACCCATTGGCGTTAAGAATGATAAAAAACTTCTTAGAGAATCATTATTAATGAATAGAGAGAAAAAGGCAATTAAAAGAAGACAAACATCCAAAATTAATCCTAAAATCAATTTTTGTGAGGTGGAAGATCGTTTAGATCGTCTTTCTAGTTCTCTCATAATTGAGAATCTTGAGATATATAATTTAGTAAAGGATCTAACAAACAGAGTTTGTTTTTCTTATAAAGATAAATACGAGAAACGCTGGGAACAATTTTATTTACCTTTAAAAAGAAAAGGAAAAGAGATAAGCAACCCTTTTAGTGTTGCCAAATATGAAAAAGATTTCTTTTGCTATTTTTTCCAGCTGGGCAGTTTACATATTAAAAAAGGAAATAAAGAAACAGAGAAAGTATTTAAAAAGATATTTCAGGAAGCAATTAGATTTATACAATTCATA
>JAHJDO010000055.1 GCA_018812485.1 bacterium
CCTGAAATAAAAAGAATATTGGAGAAAAATTGAACCATGAGTGCCGATATAGAGAAAAACCTTGGTGAGCAGCCGATCTCGAGGATTATGGTGGCAAACGGACTTAAGCCACATGATCTTGCTGTCCATTCAGATGAGCAGCTTACGCATAAAATGGTCACCCGGGCCATGAAGGGCAGGCGGCTAACCCCGCATGTGCAATTAAAGGTCCGCAACGCCTTAAATAATGTGGTTGGAAAAAACTATTCGTTGAAAGACCTCTTCACATATTGAAATAAGTTATTCTAACCTGGTTAGACTTGGAAAACTAGTGACACATCCCCAATTCCGCCAACTGTGTAACAAGCCTACATAACAATTCTTTGTCATCCCAAAATGATAATGTCCTATTATACCAAAGTAGTGCGTCTTTGTGCGTCTTGTGCGTCTTGTGCGTCTTGTTGCGTCTTGTACCGTATTGTTGCGTCTTGTACCGTATTGGAAATCCCTCACCAATCTGTCCCAGAATCACGCTTCAAAGTGTCCCTGTGCGTCTTGGTGCGTCTTGTGCGTCTTGTACCGTATTGGAAATCCCTCACCAATCTGTCCCAGAATCACGCTTCAAAGTGTCCCTGACCCCATCAAGCATGTTAGGTTCTAAGGAAAGACATCTTTCCTTATAGCTATTCCACTTATAATCCGCGATATTCTCTACCATCCTAGCCCTTACAGGATTTGATTCAATATAGTTAGCACAGTGTATTAAGTATTGATCTTTGAGGATGGGTTTGGAGATAAATCTTCCTTGCCACAGGTGGCCTGAGGTCCTATAGGTCTGGTTGAAATATGCGGAGTATCCTCTATTTAGCCATTGCATGAATTTAGACAGGCTGGAGGAAAACGGTGTTTCAACTAAAAGGTGAGCGTGATTTGGCATGAGACAGTAGGAATAGAGGAGGATATGGTATTTGTGCTTAGCCTTTTTAAGGATCCCGAGGTAGATGGTATAGTCCTTTTCGCTCATGAAAACAGTTTGTCTTTGATTCCCCCTTGTGATAATATGATAACAAGGGTAATCCATAAAGGTCCTGGCTAGTCTAGGCATAACATTACCTCCTACTATTTATATAGACACATCAGAAGGCGATTTTCTTTCAATAATTTTAGTAGGCGGGGACAGCTTGAAGTTTAGAGTTGGGACACTTTGATAGGGGAAAGCCAAAACGGTACAAGATAACCAAGATAACCTATTTGCACGGGTAGGAAAAAAAAGGAGGAATATCCATGGGCGATAAAGGTAAGAAAGATAAGAATAAACACAACAAACAAGTAAATAAAGCAAAAAACGAAAAAAACGAAGCAAACAGGAAAAAACAGGAAAAAACACACTAGTAGAAAAAAGGGACAGTTTGAAGATTACCATAAGACACATTGATAGCTAAGTTTCAAAACGGTACAAGAACTTCAAGAACTTAAAGAACTTAAGAACTTCAATACCTGCACCCCACAAGACAAGATAGGGGAAAAGATTTAGGGCTTTGATGGAGCAGTGGTTAAAGTAAGGTGGAGAGAGTAAGCGAGGGCAGTGGTTGTTAAAAAAGTAGCTTGGAGAGGGATAGGCGAGAAGGTGACGCCTTGACAAATCTACTCCCAGCGTGTAAACTATAAATACAATAGAATATTGGTCCCGTGTTTGAAGGGGGAACCCGGACGTTAAAAAAAGTAAAACCTTCGTGGGCTCAAAGTCTACGAGGGTTTTTGTATTTTAAGGACCCAAGTCGTACGTTAAGAAGGGGGAACTGCGACTATAAAATAATTAAAACCTTCTTTGTTAATTCGCCAATATAACAAAGGAGGTTTATATGGTAGTTTTAAAATTTATGCGGTTTGTATTAATAATCCTTGCATTCCTCGTTACATTCTTTCCAGTCTATATCAATATTTCTGCGTTTGCCACAGAGATTCAGGCAAACGACTTGGAACATCTCAAACCTTACGATATATCTTTTTTGATCAGAGCTGACTTAAATAATGATGCAAAAGAAGAAAAGGTTACCATCTTTCGCCAATGGGACGGCGAGGGCTGGTGGTCAGATGACCAGTGGTATATTATCTGTATCTTCGATGAGAATGGCGATATTTTGTATAAAAAGGATGTTTCTTACTTCCAGGAAGTGGGAAGCTTTGCTGTGAAAGACAGGGATGGGGACGGCCTGAAAGAAGTGATTGTATCGCTTGAACAGGCACAATGCTGGGATGCCAAGACCCAGATCTACGGGTGGAAAGAAGATTCTTATAATAAAATATAAAATCGGGACAAAAAGTGAGAAAAAAAATGACACAAGAATAGGAGACCATCATGTCCAAAGGCGGTTGGGTAGTAAAACTCACTAATACTGAAACAATAAGATGCCACACTATAAGTTTTGATTACGATGCATGGGAGTATACAGTAAATAATGGGGAGAGGAAAAGATTCCCTGATGGGATTTCGACTATAACAATAGAGGTTGGAGAGGATTAATTTCATAATTAATAGCCATGAAACACCTATTCCTTAAACTATCACTCCTAATCTTCCTCATTACCCCGCTCTCAAGCTATGCTGCCCTCCAATACCACGACGCCAAAGTAGCAGATATCTCAGACCGCAGCTACGAACCCGCAGTCATCGAACTATTGGACAATGCCAAAGAATCCATCCTCATCTCAATGTATGTCATAAGCCCCTTGACCGAGCCCATAAACCTGCTCCTAAATGACCTGGCTGAGGCATTAGAGCGTGGAGTCAAGGTGGAGATATACCTAAACACCCGTTTTGAGACAGACGACCATTCTAAACTAACCATGGATTTCAAAGGCCTCGAACAAAAAGGCGCCAGGATATACCTGGCTTCGCCTCACTACCGCCTTCACGATAAACTCATTATTGTTGATGGGATGTTTGTTGTAGAAGGGAGCGCCAATTGGAGCGTATCAGCTTTAAAAGCAAACTACGAATCAGCCACTATCATTGATTCCCCGGATCTTGCCCAGGAAAAAACAATCCGTATAAGAAACTTCCTACTTGCTGGCATGGAAGGGGAAAGAGGGGATACTGAGAGAATTGACCGGCCAAAAATAAAGACAGAACTACCTGATACAATCGAGATCCCTTATGTCTTACTGGAGGAAAAGAAATATTTCCCTACCATGCGGAAATGGGGAGATAACCGCAGTATAAGTGCATATCTTCTACTTATAAGAGAATCAGCACGAATAGGCAAAAATGAGTTTTTTCTCGATCTAGAGGATTTTGCCGCAGAGCTACAGATGCCTAAGGACTGGTCAGACACAGCCAAGCGCAGACAGGTCATAAAAACCCTAAAGAAACTAAGCACTAAGTATGAGCTGATTACAGCAACATTCACACACGGAAAAGACGCCTATATCAAACTCACAGAGCTCCCAGGAGATACATTTACCCTTAAATCCAGCATCTTAGCCCCGGATTTCCTAGCCAAAACAACCCCCACAGCAAAAACCGTTTTACTAATAGATGTTTTATTAAAAGATGAGGGCCTCTCCAGAGAAGATTTTTCAAAAGAAGCCCTACAAAAACGCTTCTCCACCACCCCCAAGCAGTTCAGGAAGGGGATGAAGGAGCTTGAGTCAATAGAGGTAGAATAGTAGTTTGTCATTCCCACATCTTCCTTGTGTCATTCCCGTGAAAACGGGAATCCATTATTTCTTTTTGTTTTTAAGCTTCAGTTAGTGTGGGTTTTTACTTTATTGTGTGGTTTTTGTCTTGTTTTTTGTTTCAGGCCTCACACTGTAGGGCAGGTTAAAACCTGCCCTACAGTGTGAGGCGGATAAAAGATTTAGGGATTCGATGTAGCAATGGCTTAGATTAGGTGAAGAGAATAGACAAGGGCAGAGGTTATTAAAAGAGTGCTTTGGAGAAGGTTTGGCGAGGAGGAAACTTTCCTAAAAAAACCTTCCCAATGGGCCATATATATGGTATAATTATACTAAACATATAATCCAACCAATATAGCCTTATAGGCGTAAGGAAAGGCTATTTTTTTACCCGCGTTATGATGATGTTTAAAAAAGCTTATAACTTGAAGATTCTATCAGTAATACTAAGTATAGTATTATTATGTAATACCACGCTATATTCCTACCCTTACTCAAAAGACGCCTTGAGAGTTCCTGTGGGACAACGCGATACCATGAAACGCCTAGTGGCAGCAATGAAGACTCCAAGTCTACGTGAAGATGCGCCTTCGGCAGAGCAACTGCAACAATTAGTAGAGAGTGCCCAACTTGGTAAGGCTAAGGAACACGCAGTGATTATTGGTGAAGATGCTGGACTCAATAGGCAATTACAAGAGAGCTTTGAATCTTCTAAACTCGGTGTTATCCCAAATGATATTAATCCCAATCGGATTCGCTTAGCTATTGTTGAAGATGATAAACATCTCGGGATTCCCCTTCTAGGTTCATCAAATGAGGATGCTATTGCGAATCAGGTTCCAGTATTAAGTGTGAAAGAAGATGATGGCTCACTGACTATATATGTCACGAGAAAGTTTTGGTTAGCCAGAGGACGCACTGCTTATATAACCGATGAAATCTGGAGACGTTATGCATTTGCTGAATTTGTCTATCATGAGTGGAATGAAAAAATTGAAGGAAATCCGCACCATGCAGTTGCACAAGGTTCATATTTATTTAGAGATAATCTTCAAAATCTAAGCCCTATTCATACAATTGTCCTTGAGGCATTAGAGCAAAGCGAGGAAGTTGAAGACAAGGAGCTTCTAACGAGACTCTTGGCTGAAGAACGAACCCCTTCAGATGAACACAGTAGGACGTATGAAAAGCTTTTTAGAGCAAGGTTGAATCAGGTTGCAGCAACAGCTGCCTTGAAACGAGTTGATCTATCGACTCTGTTAGAAGTTAAGAAGATGCCCACGTTTAATCGTCCAGAAATTGCACAGTTAGTTAATTTCCTTGAGACAGGAGACAATCCTCCGCCGATGGCATCGTTGGATGGTTACAATCGTGGATATAATAATTTGTATGTTCTTGATGGAGAACAGATTACATGCCATATTCATAAATCCGAGCCTACTACGAAACGAGAAGCTGTGACCTTTGAAGATGGCAGCCGTGGAGTAAGATACTGGGTAATTGAAGAAGGGACTGGAATAATGTTCCCATTTGTAAGTTATGTTTTATATCGTGATGGGAGATTTTTGACTCCTAAAGAGGTACGAGAGAGTCGAAGACGATTCGATATGCCCAAAGAGATACCTTTCGCTGTGAAAGGATTTTCTGGTCCTGTAGCCATGAGAAACTATCAGTTGATATATTGGATAATGACAGGAAAATCAAGGCCTAAAGATGAGGTTGTGGCACTAGATAGTAAAAGCTGTAGAGCTTTTCCTAAACTTAAAGGCAGGAAACTAAACTTATATTTACATGTAGCACTTGCGAATATGAACGTATATGAAGAACTAGTTGAATTAAGAGATGAAAACACTCAAGTGCGCCGCGCGATACATTACTGGGTAGTAGACGAAGACAATAACCCCTTATTTTTATTTAAAGAATTTTGCTTTTATAAGGATGAGAGGGCATTAGATGCAGGAGAGATTGAAGATAGTATGCGTCTTTATGGCAGGGCTGATTCAGAAAGAATACCTAGTGTATCTACACTTGAGAGGTGTCATTTCATCTATTTTTTGTTGACAGGAGAGAATCCGCCAGCCATGGTTCCTGTAGATAAATTTTATAACGGAGCTGATTATTTATATCGTTTAGAAAAGAAAAATGTTAAGTGTACAATTCATAAATCCGAGCCTACTACGAAACGAGAAGCCGTGACCTTTAAAGATGGCAGCCGTGGAGTAAGATACTGGGTAATTGAAGAAGGGACTGGGACAATGTACCCATTTGTAAGTTATGTTCTATACCGTGATGAAAGATTTTTGACTCCTAAGGAGGTACTAGAGAGTCGAAGACGATATGATATGCCCGGAGAGATACCTTTCGCTGTGAAAGGATTTTCTGGTCCTGTAGCCATGAGAAACCATCAGTTGATATATTGGATAATGACAGGAAAGTCAAGGCCTAAAGATGAGGTTGTGGCACTAGATAGTAAAGGCTGTAGAGCTTTTCCTAAACTTAACGGCAGGAAATTAGACTTATATTTTCATGTAGCACTTGCGAATATGGACGTATATGAAGAACTGGTTGAATTAGGAGGTGAAACCACCGGTCAAGTGCGCCGCGCGATACGTTACTGGGTAGTAGACGAAGACAATAACCCCTTATTTTTATTTAAAGAATTTTGCTTTTATGAGGATGAGAGGGCATTAGATGCAGGAGAGATTAAAGATAGTATGCGTCTTTATGGCAGGGCTGATTTAGAAGGAATCCCACTTACAAGTCAGCTCAATTCTTATCATCTTATATATTTTCTATTAACTGGAAATGCACAGACTGAGCAGGTGATTGAGTTAGATAGCCATTGTAGTGATCATTTGTATCTTACAGAAACCGCTGGGGTTAGGCTCTGGGTTTCTGCGCATGAAAGTCGTGTCTTACGCGTAATGAGATCTTGGAGCGAAGATGGTTCAGAGAAACGCGGTGTAGAATATTGGGCTCTTTCTGCTAGTGGAGAAAGAGATAATCTTATCGTTAGTTATACCTTATGGGATTCAGGTAGATTTCTTGATTCTGATGAAGTCATGGAGACACAACGCATTCTTGGCTTTCCTGAAGATAGTTCCGCACCTCGACCAAGAAGAAAATGGCGCTTGGAATTAACACGGTTTTTAGCTCATGGAGGTACATTACCAGCGCGGCAACTTGTTAGAGTGGGCGCTGGAGGTAGAGTTTATTTATACACAATAGGAGATGAGCGGGTAACAGTTACTGTGAGCAAGACACTTGCTGGGAGCCGCGTAGAAATGGAGTCAGTAGAATTTGATGCAGAAGAAGGCGTAAGAGGTGTACGGTTTTGGGTAGGAGAGACAGGCAGACGATTGCCTATAGTAAGTTATGTCTTATTCCGCGACGGTAAATTTATTAAACCGCAGCGTTTTCCTTACCTCGGCAGAAAAAGGTCTTGGGTGCTTGATATTTTGAAAGAAGTATCGCACAACGTTGGACCTAATGCTACTTATAAGGAGATTCTTGACGTACTTGATGAGTTAACTTTAGGGGTAGAAGAGTGGAGATACGCCTTGACACGATTAACCTTTGGCAGAGAGTTTTCTCTCGATGAACCTTTTGATGATGATGGAAGGACTCTGTTAAACATAGTTGCAGACGAAAGAGCAGTAGATCCAGAAGCTTTAGTTTTAGCTCGAGAAGCAAGGCCTCCGTTTGAAGACTGGCTAACAGAACATGAGATGAGGATATTTATTCATATGTTAGGGTTTGAAGAAGATTTTTCACGCTTACCAGTAGAAGTAATTTATAGAAAAATAGCCCGTAAATATGGAATATCCCTCCAGGATATCCATATAGTGCGTTCCAAGTGTCAGGTTTTACTTAGCTTCTGGAATGGTGAAGGCATGAGAATGGTGAAGGAGGAAGGTGTGCAGATGACAGTGTTGCGATGTCTGCCTGTAGTTTTTCGAGGTCTAAAAGAAGATGGTGTACGGCTACGAATGGAAGCAGATGCACTTCTTAATCGAGTAAGGTTATTGTCAGGAAAAGGTTGGGTGAATAAGTCAGCTATAGATATGGCAGCAATTCATTCGACTGAGGAGACTATTAGACGCGCTAATTCTGTAACATCAGCTGCTAGTGGAGAAAGAGATTTACCTTTTGCTATAGATGCTACTAGAACCATAGAACGTCACCCAGAATTACTATTAGCTTCTAATATGTGCCTGGCTACACACATAGAGGAACATTATCCTGTATTAGCACATCAACTTTTGGATGAACAGATTAGGTGGGAGGAACCTATAGCAAGAAAAGGAAGCATTCCAATTGGCGGAGATAAGTATTTAAACATCGGAGATAGAAACCTTGAAATTGTAAAAGGCAGACAGCATAATAGAGAATTGATTATTGTTTTAGATATTGATACAGGAGGAGTTGGTTCACTTTTAGTTGTAAATGGACAAATCGATGAAATGGCAAGTCAGCAGTTAATTAGTGATTTAGAAGCAACAGCTAAAGGTAGAGATAATGGTCCTTACAGTTTGACTGTGAGACCTATAGAAATTGACAGAAGGCGAGCAATTATGCCGATATCTATGAGGAGCCGAACTGTAAGGTTTAACTCACCTAAGCACATGACAAATGTCAATATAGCTGTTGCTCCTAATGCCTTTGATACAGTCGTAGTTCACGGTAAGAGGAGGGCTAACTGTGATATATTGTTTGTCAATCGCTGGTCAACAGAAGCAGGGGTATTTTCTATATCAAAGACACGATGGTTAGGCAATTCAGAACCTGAAGAGTGGACATCACCAGCTTTAAGTTCATTAGGTTCAGCTAGCGATTTGAATCCAGTCCATTGGCTTGCAGGCACTCCTATCACTCAATGGTGGGTTGAATATTCATATCCTAGTACTGGAGTGAGTGTTGTAGGTGGTTTTAAGCTTATATTAGGAGATTATAATAAGGATCGTATGCGTATATTTAAAGATTGGACAGGTCGTCATATTGTGCTTTATCGTACAGACACACAGGCGACATATTTATTTACTTTAACAGAAGAAGGATACAGGCATGAAACTGATGGTATATTATCTCCAACTCCAGGTACTATGGTGATTCCTTTGGTTGAGATGGCGCGCTCAGAAGACTATCCTGTATTGACAGCATTTTTTTCTGATGTAGAAGAGAGTTTATTGCTTGCTCCTGACAATATTGCATTTGGTAATGGTTGGGTATTGCGACGCAATGAACTGCCTTTTGAAGTGATAGAGATGGTACGTGTTTGTAACGATATTATAAGTGTTACACTTGCATCTAATGGAGGAGAGTTAGTAATCAAAGGTAAACCAACAGGTTTTTATATTGGGGAAGAATGGTATCCTCGTGATAAACCAGGCGTAGTATCTGCTGAGGAATTACTGGTAGATAGTCCATCGCTTCAGAGATTAGTCAGCGAGAGGTTTGAAGAACACTCTTATTATAGGTTGGTAGGGTCATTGGATTTAGAAGCCTTACTTGTTGCAAGTAAGTGGCTGGGTGAGGACCGTGACGGTATTGAGACAGCACGTTCTGAATTCAGGGAAGCATTGGATGCCAAAGATAGTTTACAAATCGCTTTAACAGCACATAGGATTTTAAACTTAATAGCACCAGGATATAGAATAAGGGTACCAAATAGATCAGGACATATTTGGTTATCCGGATATCAGATTATTGTTGGATCTGGGACAGTAATTTTTGAAGCAGAAGATGGCAAGTTGTGGCTTGTACGGCTTGATCGATATATCAATGTAGAGACTTTAGCGGACGCTGGAGTAACGCATCTGATTGCTCAGTATCGCATGAAATATTCACAGGACAGAAAAACATTTATTACTTCAGAGACTCCTATTGAACTACCAGACCGCGAACACTTAGCATTAAGTATTTATGATACAGCTACTGAGCGTTCTAGCGATGGAGAATTATTAAGGCCTCAATTCTATAACGTGTTTGTTGAAAGACGTACTGGGAAAGATATTATATACGATGAGAACAAAGTATGTATTGGTGCCCAACAATCAATAAATCCCTCTGGTTTAAATATATTGGAACAAAGGGTAATAGGAGGCAGGATTGATGGAGTAACAGTAGCTGTTGGCAATAGAAAGATTGATATTCGTGGTGAAGAAGATCGAATTGTAATAGAGCGATTTGATGAGAGCGGGAAATTGATTTACCATAGAGCACATAAATGGCCTCAACTTCGTACAAATTACCTTAATGCATTGGCATATAAAGATGATGCAGTGTTCTGGCTCCTTTATAGCGAGACGCCAAATCAGTTTAGCAAAGGACACTATAATAATTTACCCCCGCCTTCCTATATTGCTGACGCAGTTGGTAGGCTTATAGGACAACATCCACAGTTTGAGAATGAATTATTGATGGGTGTCCAGGAGCATTTAAGAGAGGTTTTGGAGAGAGGAGGTTCTTTAGTAGAGGCGCAACGTCGTGCTTTACAAGTTTTAGATGTTTTATGGCCCAACACAATGAGACTTAACTTATATGATACAGGGGCCTTTGCCTTGAATAGAATGGATTGGGTTTTCGGAAAATTTTATCTATCAGAGCCAGCTTACGTTATACCCTTCGTTCTTGCTGATGGTTGGTCGATTAGGTTGTGGCGCCTTGCAAATGGAGATATTTGTGATATCCCTTACGACCCATTATCTAACAGTTACTGGTTAGGTGGTATACCAGAGGAAATCAAAGGAGATGATCCTCGTCGTATACCAGTAGTTACAGATAGCACTAGTCCAGAGAGTCGTGTATGGCTTGCACACAAAGCTCGTATAACTGATGGAGAAGGACACTTCTTAGATGAGGCCCTTTTTAGATTATTACGCAGAGACGATTTCATAGATAAAAAAGTAGGACGGGCATTAAGAGCTGGGTTGACCGCAGATGACCCTAGTGCTGTAAGGTCGAGGAAGCGGCCTACATATCTTCTGTTTGACGAAGACGATGCAAATAGGTTGAAATGTAGTCATAGTATTAAGGTTGGTTTAAGCAGGGTAGGCGTTGTATTTACTAACTCTGCAGGTAATGACATAGAAATTTTTATTGTGCCAGAAGGAGCAGTTGTTGCAGGTGAATTAATCAAGAGGTCACATTGGACTTCTCTAGATCCGCGCCATCCTGGAATCATTAAAAATTGCCATCTACGTGCAGTTATGAATCAGAGCGCTGCCCTATGGACCTGGCTTAATGAATATGGAGAAGGTTATTTTAATATCGACGGTATAATGGTAGGATTAGAAATTACAAGCATCCGTGAAGTACAAAAAGCAGCTTTGTCTGCGTTGTTCAAGGATGGCCAACTCACATCAACAGGAAGATTAATAGCAGATCATGGAAAGATCGAGGAGATGATATTTAGAAAAGTTACAACATTGTTAAGCATTTTACGTGACGAAACTGACGATTTAGATTTTTCACAGCATATTGATATGGTTTTGCACCTGTTAGAAAAAGAAGCCACTATTTCTACACCATCTCTTGTTAACACAGCATTATTTGATGGTGATACAGTGCTTGCTAACCCAGATGGATTTAAAGAGCAATGCGCCCTTTTAAAAGAAATAGACCCTCATACAATAGCAATAGTAACTGCAAGACCTGAGACAGATATAGAAGAGTTAAAAAGAATTATGGAAAGATTTGGTTTAAAAATAGGGATTGATGCACATATTTTGTCTTTAAGAGGATATAGCTTGGCACAGTACGAGACTCTTTTAGATGACAAACCAGAAGGTGGTAAAACAATCTTTGAATTATACGGAGATTTTAAAGTAATTAGAGGTAATAGAATACCGAAAGATATGAGTTCTTTGAGAGAAGCAATTAGTCGCGTATAAAACCATTTAATTTCCCCAGCCATTTTCCCTTTTTAAGATTATTCTGGATATATTTGCAGATTTTGTTTAGATTTCGTTACGTATGATGTGTTCGTACTAATTTGTTTGCCAGATAGGAATTTTTCTATCTCTAGCTCCAGCACCTTCCCTCTCCCTGTGCAAAAATAGGGGGTATTTTTTTAAGGTCTGCTGGTGCAAAAATGAGTTTTTTCTCGATCTAGAGGATTTTGCCGCAGAGCTACAGATGCCTAAGGACTGGTCAGACACAGCCAAGCGCAGACAGGTCATAAAAACCCTAAAGAAACTAAGCAATAAGTATGAGCTGATTACAGCAACATTCACACACGGAAAAGACGCCTATATCAAACTCACCGAGCTCCCAGGAGATACATTTACCATTAAATCCAGCATCTTTGCCCCGGATTTCCTAGCCAAAACATCCCCCACAGCAAAAACCGTTTTACTAATAGATGTTTTATTGAAAGATGAGGGCCTCTCCAGAGAAGATTTTTCAAAAGAATCCCTACAAAAACGCTTCTCTACCACCCCCAAGCAGTTCAGGAAGGGGCTCAAGGAGCTTGAGTCAATAGAGGTAGAATAGTAGTATAATATATATTATTAGAGGGATTTTTGTTCTTAGGCCCTACTCTGTGTTTTTTGACCTTAGTTTGTGTTTCTTCTGGGGTTGTGTGGGGTGTTTGTTTTACTTTTTGCTGGGGTTCTGATTTTATTTTTTTGTTTATGGCCACACACTGTAAGGCAGGTTTTAACCTGCCCTACAGTGTGTGGCGGTTGAAAGCTTTAGGGATTCGATGGAACAATGGCTTTAGTAAGGTGGAAAGAGTAGATGAGGGCAGAGGTTGTTAAAAAAGTAGTTTGAAGAGCGATTGGCGAGAAGGTTACGCCTTGACAAATCTACTCCTAGCGTGTAAACTATAAATACAATCAAATATTGGTCCCGTGTTTGAAGGGGGAACCCGGACATTAAAAAAAGTAAAACCTTCGTAGGCTCAAAGTCTATGAGGGTTTTTGTATTTTAAGAACCCTAGTCGTACGTTCGAAGGGGTTCACTGCGACTATAAACAATTAAAACCTTCTTTACATAACCGTAAAGGAGGTTTTTATGTTTTTAGCAAGACTCTTCAGAATCACCCTAATACTAATCATATTTATAACCACCTATCTACCCATCACAATAAATCCAAAAATATTTGAAAGAAAATCGCCTCAAGATGTGTCTGATATATAGAGAGTAAATTATTGACTATTAACCAAAGGAGGCGTAAAATGACTTTAAACAATGACTTATTTAATTTAAACTCGTTAGGAGTATTACCAGAAATGCCTACTTTAACTAAGCGCAAACCTCAACAGACCCCAAAATCTAGCTATGTTGGATTAGATCCACTACTTGCCAAAATCAATTCCAATCCTTACTTCGAAGATAAAACCAAATCTTTTGTATTATTTAAAGAAGATTCTTTAAAGCTATTATCTTTAATCCCAGAAGAGTCTATTGACATGATATTTGCTGATCCACCGTATTTCCTTTCAAATGGAGGCATCACCTGTCAAGCAGGGAAGATGGTTTCAGTTAATAAGGGTAAATGGGATGCCTCTAATGGCATAGAAGACAATCATCTTTTTAACCTCAGATGGCTCAAAGAATGTCAACGCATCCTTAAAGCTAATGGTACAATATGGGTTTCAGGCACATCTCATATAATCCACTCGATAGGCTTTGCAATGCAAACCCTGCATTATAAAATTTTAAATGATATTGCATGGTTCAAGGTAAATCCTCCGCCAAATTTAAGCTGTAGATACTTTACGCACTCTACGGAAACTATTCTCTGGGCTGCCAAGAGCACGAAGAGTAAGCATTATTTCAATTATCCTTTAATGAGGAAGCTCAATAACAATAAGCAGATGCTTAGCCTTTGGCACATTAAAGCACCTGGTGCAAGCGAAAAAATATACGGAAAACACCCTACACAGAAACCAATACAGCTTCTAGAAAGAATTATCCAGGCAGCCACTATTAAAGGCAATATTGTTGTAGACCCTTTTACAGGCTCAAGCACCACGGGCTTGGAGGCTTATAAATTAGGCAGGAAATATATTGGCATAGATTCGGAGAAAGAGTATCTGGAGTTGAGTATAAAGAGGTTTAAAGATATAAAATAAGGCGGGTTATTTTTGTAGATACCAGAGAGGTTTTAGATCTTCAATATAAGATTTTCTTTTCTTGTTTTCTTTCCCTACATATTTCGCTAGAGAAGGTTGACCATTACAAACACTCATGCAGAGATTATCTATTTCCTTAGGATTATCGATAAATTCCCTTACCCAGCCTTGATAAAATAAAGTTGGTGGGTCGAAATTACTTTCTTTGTTATAACAATATTCCTGCTCCACGATAAATAGCTGATTAAGCACGCCTATTATCGGGAGAGGGTTCAGGTAATGTTCGAATTTTTCCTTGCTTAGGTCTTTTACCTCTTTTACAGGGTCTTTGCCGTAAAAAATATTATCAAAAGCCAACAATAACTTTTCTTTTAAATCTACTCGACTCCTTACCCTGAGGTTTAAATCGATCATAACTCTGAGATGATTCGGGCGAAATTCCCTAGTACCCTCTTTAAGCCATATTTGGAAGTTCTTTTTAACGTCATAATTTTTAAATCTCTTAGAGAGAATGGAAGGACGAAAGAGTTGCACTTCTGTCTTATCATACTTAAAGACAGTTTCTTTAACATCAAAAGGTAGTTTTTTTACAATATTGAGCATAGAGGATTTATCCATAGTCGATCCTATTATATTACCACCCGTTGAGTTTAGCAATAATTTATCTTTCTAGTCCTAAAATGAGCTTGTCTTTACAACTTTGAGCTAGTATTATAAAATTAGAAACACATCCCCAATTCCAATAAGTGTGTAACAAACCTACCCAACATTCCCTTTGACTTCCTTACATATAAGAGCTACCATATATAATATCCTTATCTTTGTAGCAGGTAGAACTAGGATAGCAAAAAGTACCTTCAGGCCATTGCCTAAAGCCTACAAAGTTAGTATAATGAACGCACTAACCACAATGGGGTGGGGAGTGACGAATATGGCTGTATTTATATAATATAAAGCAATCTTGGCATAGTTTGGGTTGTTTTTTGTGGTTTTAGAGTAGGGAAGAGGTTGACAAGAGGCTTATCTATGGAAAATGTTTCTCATAAACTATTAAAGGAGTTAATAAATAAAAAAGAATTGACTCTCTGTCAAATTTTTAAAATTTTACCTAAAAAGTACAATGATCATCGTGATATTTATCCTTTCGCTAGTTTAATAACAGGTGGTTATATTGATTCCGTGATGAGCCACGATGGAAAAGATATTTTCAATGCAAAGAACAAAGAGTTAGCTATTACATTATATACGGCATCGTTTGGAAAAGGAGAATTTGAATATAACGGACAGAAGCTTGTAAATGACGGCGATTTCAATAAGCAGACTTTTTTCTGTACCGCAAAAGCGAATCTTTATCTAGAAGAAAGACGACAGAAAAGGTCCGATAGAATTTGGACATTATTTATTGGTATTGCTATTGGAATAATTGTCGCAATCATAACCTTTTTTCTTACGAAAAAGTTTGGATTAAATTAAGGCTTCAACAAATGATAAGGGAACAGGTTCTCGATTTAAGAATAGATTGATATGAGATAAAAGAACGAGACCTGTCACTTAGGTCCATAAGAAGAGGGGAACCGATGTCTATTTTTCCAATATTTGTAGAGACAAAAAACTATTCTCAAAAGTCACAAAATTGTATCAGGGA
>JAHJDO010000056.1 GCA_018812485.1 bacterium
TATTATAAATGAAAGGAGTAATTAATATGTTAAAAATAAGCTGTCTAAAAAAGGATTTACTTAAAGCCACCCAAATTATTATTGGTGCAATAACCCCTAAAACAACATTACCTATTTTGTCGAATATTTTAATAGAAACTAAGAAAGATAGTATTACAATATTTGCCACTGACTTAGAAATAGGGATGAAATATACTGTTAAATGCAATATAATAAAAGAAGGTATTATAACCTTGCCTGCAAGACACTTAACTAATATAGTAAAGGAATTACCCGAAGGGGAAATAGAGATTATAGAGGAAAAAAATAATATAATTAATATAAAAAGCGGTAAGATATTATTTCGAATTAACAGTCTTAAAAAAGACGAATTTCCTAAATTTCCAAGCTCACCAAAAGAACAAAGTATTAATATAAACACAAGTGTCATTAAGGATATGATAAATAAGACAGCATTTGCTATGTCACATGATGAAGTAAGGTATGTATTAAATGGAGTTTATTTAGAAATAGAGAAAGGGGATAAGAGTAAGACTTTGTTAAAAGCTGTAACTACAGATGGAAAAAGGTTGGCATATATCTTTAATAGTGTAAATGCACCTAATAATTACACAAAAAAGGTA
Source organism: bacterium (assembly GCA_018812485.1). Classification (NCBI taxonomy): domain Bacteria; species bacterium. The sequence continues at coordinate 624 of JAHJDO010000056.1, forward strand.
ATAATTCCATCAAAAACAATAAATGAGATATCAAGAATTATAGATGAATGGGAAAATATTAAGATTATAATAGGGGAAAAACAAATTAATTTTGAAACAGATAATATTATAATAACGTCTAGGCTAATAGAAGGGCATTTCCCTGATTATAATCAGATCCTACCAAAGAAATATAAGGAGAGGGTTAAATTAAATACTGAACAATTTCTTACGTCAGTAAAGAGAGTTGCCCTTTTAATAAATGATAAGACCAATTATATAAAATTAAATCTTAAGAAAGATGTGATGGTTTTATCAATAGAAACACCTGAAGTAGGCCAGGCACAAGAGGAGATGGAAATAGATTATAAAGGAGAAGAGCTAACGATAGCATTCAATCCTAATTATATAATAGATGTTTTAAAGAATATTGGGGATGATGAAATTTACTTTGATTTAATAGATAGTGAAAATCCAGGGGTTATCAGGCAAGTAAATTTAGACAACTACCTGTGTGTAATAATGCCAATAAAAATATAGTGGTACGGTATTCCAGACCTGAACATATAAAGAATGTTGTTAGTGATGTAATATCTAGGATAAAAGAAAAAGAAAGTAAAAAAAAGATAGTAAAAATAGGAGAATATATAGCTAAAACTTTAGGAGAGCAAAGTAGGGAGCATGTAGAGGTGAGCGGATTAAGGAGGGGAAGCTTATATATAAGCGTTGATAGCTCAGCATGGCTTCAAGAATTGAGCTTAATGAAACAGGATTTGGCAAATGGTATTAATGTGAAATTTAAACAGGATCTTGCACTTGTAAAGGAGATAAAGATTAGACTAAGCAATGGCTAATTTAGGATTAAAATTTCGGAATTTGCGCTGATAAGGAGAGGAGTTGATGGATAAGATAAAGAAAGGCGGATATAACGCACAGGAAATTCAGGTTTTAGAGGGGTTGGAAGCTGTTAGAAAACGCCCAAGTATGTATATTGGAGATACTGGGGCAAGAGGATTGCATCATTTAGTGTATGAGGTTGTTGACAACAGCATAGATGAAGCGCTTGTAGGTTACTGTAAAACAATAGATGTTCTTGTCCATGTGGATAACAGTGTTACAGTGATAGACGATGGACGGGGAATTCCTGTTGATATTCATGCTGAGCATAAGAAGTCGGGAGTAGAAGTGGTAATGACAATGCTTCATGCAGGCGGGAAGTTTGATCATAAAGCATATCAGGTTTCAGGGGGGCTGCATGGAGTAGGCGTATCTGTTGTTAATGCCCTTTCAGAATGGCTGCTGGTAGAGGTTAAGAGAGACGGGGGAATATATGAGCAGGAGTTTAGAATCGGCAAGCCAGTCGGTTCTTTAGAAATTATAGGAAAAACGAAGAATACAGGAACAAGAGTTACGTTCAAACCAGACATTAATATATTTAAAGATATTAACTTTGATTTTGATATATTATCAAACAGATTAAGAGAGCTTGCTTTTCTAAACAGAGGGATAAAGATAAGTATAATAGATGAGCGAGAGGATAAAAAACATATCTTCCAATATGAAGGAGGGATTGTTTCTTTTGTAAAGTATCTTAATGAAAACAAAATAGCTCTTCACGAAAACCCCATATATTTTTCTAAAGAGAGAGATGATATTAAAGTGGAAGTTGCAATGCAATATAACGACACCTATGTGGAAAATATATTTGCATTTGCCAATAGCATAAATACTCAAGAGGGAGGAACTCATCTGGCTGGATTTAGATCTGCGTTAACCAGAGTTGCGAACGATTATGCTCGTAAATCGGGGTTTTTTAAAGAGGGCGTTTCTCTGTCCGGGAACGATGTAAGAGAGGGATTAGTGGCTGTTATAAGTGTAAAATTGCCTGAGCCACAGTTTGAGGGACAGACAAAAACAAAACTTGGCAATGCAGAGGTTAGAGGCATAATGGACTCTGTGGTAAGCGAGGAGGTCAAGAACTTTCTGGAAGAGAATCCTGTGATAGCAAGAAAGATTTTAGAAAAGTCTATTCTTGCTGCCAGGGCAAGAGATGCTGCTAGGAAAGCAAGAGAGTTAACCCGTAGAAAGGGAGCACTTGATTCTTTAGCGCTTCCAGGGAAACTGGCAGATTGTTCGGAGAAGTCCCCTGCGCTTTGTGAAATATATATAGTTGAAGGAGATTCTGCTGGCGGTTCTGCAAAGCAGGGCAGGGACAGGGTTTTTCAGGCAATATTGCCATTAAAAGGGAAGATTCTAAATGTAGAAAAGGCGAGATTAGACAAGATATTAAATAACGAAGAAATAAGAACCCTTATTACAGCCATTGGTACAGGGATTGGGGAGGAGGATTTTGATATAGAAAAAGCAAGATACCATAAAATAATAATTATGACAGACGCTGATATAGACGGAGCACATATCAGGACGCTTTTGCTTACCTTCTTTTATAGACAGATGACAACATTGTTAGAGAAGGGATATATTTATATTGCACAGCCTCCATTATACAAGGTTAAAAAGGGAAAGGCAGAGCAATATCTTAAAAGCGACAAAGCTTTTAACGATTTTATACTCTCTTCAGGGCTGAAGGATGTAGAAATAACAATTCTTAAGGAGCAAAGAAAGATCACAGATATGCAACTAAAAGCAATAGTGAGCGACCTTGCGCAGCTTGAGAATTTAATAAAAGTGTTTGAACGTAGAGGAATAAGTTTTGTAGATTATCTTAAATTAAGGGATAAGAATACGGATAGCTTTCCAAAATACAGGGTGCGTACAGCTAAGGGATTTCAGTATTTTTACACGGATAAGGAATTAGCAGCTCTAGAGGAGAAGCAGAATGAGACACAAAAGCAGCTTAATATATTTGAGAGTGCAGAGCCTACAACCGCCGAGATTACTGAGTTTCCCGAATCCAGGCAGATTGGCGATATATTAAAGAGAATAGAGCAGAAAGGCATAAGCTCAGATACTCTTCTTCCTGAAAGCGGGAAGAAAAAGCCGATATATAGAATTAGCACAGGAGATAAAGAGTACGAAATAAATAGCGGTTATGAGATTCTGGACAGTATAAAGGCATTGGGGAGAAAGGGCTTGATTATACAGCGTTATAAAGGACTTGGAGAAATGAACCCGTCCCAGCTGTGGGAAACAACTATGGATCCCAAAGAACGTACGCTTTTAAAAGTGGGCATGGAAGATGCTGTAGAAGCAGATAGGATATTTACAATATTAATGGGTGATCAGGTGGAACCAAGAAGGAAGTTTATTCTGGAACACGCATTGGAAGTAAGCAACTTGGATGTTTAGAGATATAGAGATATCATGAAAAAACCATGGGATGGAAGGTTCAGGAAACCACAGGATTCATTTATTGAGCAGTTCTCTAGCTCAATAGACGTTGATGTGAAACTTGCAAGATATGACATTCAAGGCAGTATTGCCCACATTAAGATGCTTAGCAAGGTTAATGTAATCTCCAAGAATGATACAAAAAAAATACTGCATGGACTGAAAGAAATTCTTCAAGAAGTTTCCAAAGGAGAGCTTAAATATACGTGTGCAGATGAAGACATACATATGGCAATTGAGCGCATGCTTGTGGAAAAAACAGGAAAGATTGGCAACAAACTCCACACAGCAAGGTCCAGAAATGACCAGATTGTGCTTGACGAAAGGTTATATCTGCGTGATGAAATGTCGGAGGTATCGGAACTCATTAAAGGGCTTCAGAAAACAATTATTAATATAGCACAGAAAAACATTGATGTTATTATTCCAGGACTCACTCATATGCAGCATGCGCAGCCGGTTCTTTTTTCGCATTATCTGATGGCTTACTTTAATATGCTGGACAGGGATAAGGGCAGACTCAAAGATTGTTTTAAAAGAGTGAATATTATGCCTCTGGGCGCAGGCGCAATTGCAGGAACTTCGTTCCAAATTGATCGTGAATACGTGGCTAAGCTGTTAGGCTTTCCCGCTATTACAGAAAACAGTATAGATACAGTTAGTGACAGAGATTTTATTCTGGAATTTGTATCTTGCTCTGCCATTCTCATGATGCATCTTTCAAGATTATGTGAAGATATTGTCATCTATTCTTCGGAAGAGTTTGGGTACGTAGAATTGGATGATAGTATTTGTACTGGAAGCAGTATGATGCCTCAAAAGAAGAACCCTGATGTTGCTGAACTGATAAGGGGGAAAACTGCAAGAGTGTATGGATCGCTTATTACACTTTTTACGTTAATGAAAGCGCTGCCTCTATCATATAACAGAGACATGCAGGAAGACAAGCCAGCTCTGTTTGATGCTGTCGAAACAGTCAAGATATGTCTGAAAGCAGGGGCAAAGCTTTTAGAGAACATAAAACTTAACAGTAAGAGATTAGAGAATGTTTTATCCATGGATTTTTCATGCGCAACAGAAATAGCTGATTATCTTGTAAGACAGGGCATGGCTTTCAGAGATGCCCATAAACTAGTCGGCAGGATAGTTAGATACTGCATAGATAACAAAAAATATTTACGAGATCTCACCTATTCAGAATTTAAGGGCTTTTCAAGCCTATTTTTGAAGGATATAATAGATTTTACATCGTTTCAATCATCAATAAAATCCAAGTCCTCTCCTGGCGGAACATGCCTGAAAAATGTAAAAGCTCAGATAGAAAAAGCGAAGAATTTGCTTAAATGATAAGAGACATAATTTTCGGCACAGTTGGCGGACTCGGGTTATTTCTCTACGGCATTCACATAATGAGTGACGCTCTCCAGAAAGCAGCTGGAGATAAAATGAGAAAAATACTGGGCATAATAACAAATAAGGCTTTTTTCGGATTACTGGCTGGCGCAGGGATTACCAGTATTATTCAGTCAAGCAGTGCAACAACAGTTATGGTAGTGGGCTTTGTTAATGCTGGGCTTATGACTTTAAGACAATCTCTGGGCGTTATACTTGGGGCAGACATAGGAACAACAATTACTGCTCAAATTATTGCTTTCAAAATAACTCATTATGTGCTTCCTGTCATTGGAATAGGATTTGCATTGCATTTTTTCTGCAAGAAGCGCGTGCCAAAACAAATAGGTCTGGCCATATTTGGATTTGGTGTTTTGTTTCTTGGTTTGAGTATTATGACGGATACTGTTCGGCACTTGAGTAATAGCCAGGCAGCAAAAGAAATGCTCATCAATTTTAGCAGGACACCTGTTTTAGGGGTGCTTGCCGGTACGCTTCTAACCGTGGTTGTTCAGTCGAGCAGCGCAACAGTTGGGCTTACTATGGCGCTTGGTATGGGAGGGCTTATTGATATAAATGCAGCGATTCCATTATTGCTTGGAGATAATATTGGAACATGTATAACTGCGATATTAGCAAGCATTGGGACTAATGTCGGGGCGCGCCGAGCAGCGGTGGCTCATCTTATGTTTAAGGTAGTAGGTGTAATAATAATACTCTCTATCTTACCGCTATATAAGCAACTGGTTGTCCATACAGCAGGTAATATTGAAAGACAGATTGCTAACGCGCATACGATCTTTAATATTAGTATCGCCGTGTTGTTTTTGCCATTTACAGCGTTCTGTGCCAGACTATTAGAGAAAATCGTGCCAGGCAGGGATAGCTCTCTTGATTATGCTCCAAAGTTTCTGGAACCGCACTTGTTAAACACTCCATCCATAGCAATAGAGCAGGTAAGGAAAGAGCTTGTAAGAATGACTGAGATAGTTAAGACAATGGTTGACAGAGTAATGGATGGTTTCTTCAAACAAGACATAGGTATGATGCATGATGCCATAAGTAAGGAGGATGCGGTCGACAATCTGCAGAGCTCAATAACACATTATTTGGTTGAGCTTTCCGAGAGAAGTTTAAGCTCTGAGATGGCAGAGAAGATACCCGCGTTACTTCATTCGGTTAATGATATAGAGCGCGTAGGGGACATCTCTGAAAACCTCGTAGAACTTGGAGAAAGAGCGATTGAGAAAAAACTTCCATTTAGTGATAAAGCAATTAAGGAATTAAGAGAGATGTATTCGCAAGTCACAGCAATGCTGGAGGATACAATCAGCGCGCTGGAGTTAAACGATGCTGTAATTGCTCGTAAAGTCTGGGACAGAGAAAAAAAGATAAATGAATTAACAAAGACATTTGGGAACAATCATACGTCCAGATTGAGAAAAAGAGCATGCAATATAATTTCAGGAATTATTTTCCTTGACCTTCTGAGCAACTTTGAAAAGATAGGCGATCATCTGAATAATGTTGCAGACGCTGTTATTGGCGGTCTTCAGTGGGATAGTACCACACCTACGCAATAACCTTAGGTACTCTGAAAAAACTATCTTTTTTATCGGGTGCGTTTTGAAGGGCATTGTCAACAGGGATGGAAGGCGTTGCAGCATCTTCTCTGAACACGTTCTTCTGCATTTCTACTACATGAGACGTAGGCTTTATATGAGTTGTGTCAAGCTGGTTAAGTTTGTCCATATATCCGAGGATTTTGTTTAACTGTTCAGCATGCTCCTCTTTTTCTGTTTCTCGTAATTTTAATCTCGCAAGTCTTGCTACATATTCAACATTTTTTTTTGATATCTTTAGCATAATTATTTATCCTCATCGCTTTCAAGCTCTGTGTTCCAATATGCTGTGTCAACAAAATGCTTCCAGCTTTCATGATGCATAGTTTTTATATTAAAGTGCACAAGATATTGCCACCTAGGCTCTTTTGGAGCCTGAATTAGTTTCATTCCAGCCTGCTCGGGAGTTCTTCCTCCTTTGCGGAGATTGCAGTTCGTGCAGGAACAAACTACATTTGTCCACACGCTTTTTCCTCCAAGCACTTTAGGAATTACATGGTCTATATTGAGGTTCATAATGTCAAACTTTCGACCACAATACTGACATACATTTTTATCCCTTTGGTAAATATTTTTTCTATTAAATTTTATAGATGAGCAGGGTAATTTATCATAGAGCAGCAATAGTATGACTTTTGGGATCCTTATTGTAAGGGAAATGGTGTGTACAACTTCCTCATACTTTTCAAACGAGGCTGACAGATCCTTCCAATCTTCGAAATTAAAGGCACTAAACTTTCCCTCTTCAACATCAATTACCTGAGCCTGGCCTGTATAAAGCAAAGAGAAAGCTCTCCTTGCCGTACATATGTTTACGGCCTGCCACAATCTGTTTAACACCAGTACATTTGCATCCAACATTCTTTATCCCTGTGCGTTTTTGATTATTATACCCTAGAGTGTTTTAATTAGAAAGTAGTTGTTTCAGTGTATTTGCATATTTTCCGACAATCTCCAGACTGTCAGTCCAGTAGGTCTCAAGGGAATACCAGCCATTATAGGAGCGACTTTTTAGAAACGCTGCGAATTCTTTTACTCCTGCGATTCCTGTTCCTAGTTCAGCTTGTCCCAGCCACCTATTATCTCCTTTTGCAGGATAACCGGTGCCTTCTTGTGTTTCCTTTATATCTTTTACATGCACGTGTCTTAATATATCCCAGAATTTCTCAAGTGCAACTACAGAAGATTCTCCCCCATAGCATGAATTGGCTGAATCTGCCACAAAATACAGCGGAGAGTTTTTTAGCATAGAGAATATGTCTTCAAGCATATCAGATGTTGACATAATATCATAAGAGATACCAAATGCCTCAGTAGCAATGTCTAAATCGTGCTTTTTCCCAGCTTCAATTGCCTTATCAATAGAAAGAGCAACAAGTTTCCTTGCCTCTTCAGGGCACATATCTTCAGGCAACCTGTTCCCATTAGTCATGACAAGAGCAGGTTTTAAAACAGAAGCAGAGTTAATCATTGTTCTTGTTTTTTCACATGCCTCCTCAAAACCTCCGGGTTTTAGATGGTTGACAATAAGGTCAATATTAGGAATGCACATGCTTCTCTTCAGTATTTCTTCTAAAACTTCATGCAATAAGTCATGATTGAGATAGAAATCCTCCGCTTCCAGGAACATAGGCTCCACTCCTGTAATGCCATACGATTTTATGGTGTCTAAAAAGTTACAAAGAGCATCTAAATCAGTAAACAGCTCCTTAGTGTGCTTATAGGTCATTAATGAGATTTTCATTGCTACTATCCTGTGTTTAATTTAAAATTCAGTCTACAATATATACTGAGACAAGTTACGCAGTCAATAGGGAAAGAAAGGAGAGGCGAAAAATTGAATCCCAGCGTCCTCAGGGGGAATCGAACCCCCGTTGGTAGGTCGAAAACCTACAGTCCTAGGCCACTAGACGATGAGGACATCCTTGGAGCAAATCGCAATGTAGCATACCAGATTATCTTAAGTCAAGCAGAAATGAGAAAAGCTATTGTCCTATTTTTTATTTGTGTAATAATGGTTGCAGGCCTGTCCTATATGGCACAGGCTGCTGCGCCTTTTAGCCAAGCTAAACTTCCTTCTTACAAGTATGTATCGAAACATTTTATTGTATATTCTTATAGCAGGGAAAAAGCTGCTTATTTAGCTAAAAGGGCTGAAGTTGTGGCAGAGCGCGTTATAGGGCATTCAGGAGTTAGTAAATTTGCCTCATGGAAGACAAAGGCAATTATTGTTTTATACAAGAATCATTTTGAATATGTAAAAGAAACAGGACAGCCAGGCTGGTCAGGTGGAACTGCAGGAATGGTCAGTCATGGGCCTATTACCCATAGAGCAATCTACTTGTATGAAGGCGCAACAAACCTTTTTTCCAATATACTTCCGCATGAAATTACACATCTGGTATTTATGCAGATGATGGGCGCTAAAGCCAATATCCCTCTTTGGCTGAATGAAGGGCTGGCAGTATATGAGCAAAAAGATAAGGGAAAGAGCTTAAAAACAATAGCAGCAAGAAATATGAAAAGCAATGACTATATAAAACTTGACGACTTAATTAAGTATGAAAAGGCGCCAGAGGGTAGAGCCGAGTTGTTTTATGGAGCCTCAGCGGGATTGGTTGAGTATCTTTTTGTTGTTTTGAATAGAGCCTGTTATGTAAAAATGATCTCTCTATTAAAGCAGGGCGCTTCATCCTATGAAGCATTTCGGGGAGCATATGGTAAGGCATTCAAATCTTTTTCATCAATGGAAACAGGTTGGAAGAAATACATGATAAAGAAATATGCCAGCACAGACAGTTGACATAAATTCAATTATTCTGATAGAATCCACACAGATATGGGATACATAAGTAAAAGATGAACAAGATATTTAGTGTTGTTATTGTCCCAATTTTTATCTTTACTACTGCGATTCCTGTGTTAGCTAGTCATAAAGGTTCTCCAAAAGAACAATTCGAATATGCAGAAAGCTTTAAAGATAAAAAGCCCAAGAAGTATCTTGCGGAGCACAAAAAGCTCCTAAAATTTTATAAAAACAGTCCCTTTGCAGAAGAGTCACAGATCAGAGTAGCTCAATATTATTATGATCAACACGAGTATTTAACAGCAGCAAAAGAATACCAGAAGGCAATAGACGGTTATCGCTCCCCGGATAAATTAAAGATGATTACGAATATACAGAAGAGGATTGCTAATTACTTTTTTGCAAATCCTACTATGCGTAAAAATAAAAAAGGATACGAAAAAGCTGTCATAGTATACAGTATGGTTCTAAAGAACATGCCATTCTCAAAAAATGCTGATGAGTTTCAATATAGAATAGGACTTTGTTATCAAAGGGAGGGTAAGCTGGAAGAAGCTGCAAAGGAGTTTAGAAAACTTATAAGTAATTATCCTAATAGTGTCTGGATGGACGATGCCTATTATTGGATAGCAGTTTGCTCTATTGCTCCCTCAAGCAGTTCTTCTTATGACCAGAGCTCTACAGGCGCAGCAATGGACAAACTTGCCAAGTTTGCTGAATCATTTCCCGACAGTAATCTTTGTTCTCTGGCAGAGCGTAAGATCAGAGAGCTTCAAGATATAAAAGCACAGAAGGATTATGAAATAGCAGAGTTTTATAATAAGCAAAACAACAAGGGAGCTGCAGAAATTTATTACAAACAGGTATTAAAAACATACTCTTTCAGTAAATGGGCTGTTCTTGCAGAGAAAAAGCTGAAAGAGATACAAACTAAGGAAGGCAAGAATGAATGAGAAGATGACTAAGGGGTTTTCAACCCCTAAAATTTTAATTGTATTTTTAATTCCTATTGTCTTAGCAGGGTGTGGATATACTCCCAGCACAATAAGAGGCGCTGGAATAAGCTCTATCTATGTGCCAATGTTTAAGAACGA
>JAHJDO010000057.1 GCA_018812485.1 bacterium
GGCAGGGACTCTTGAGACATGGCATAAGATTTTCAAACACGATGCAGGGCATGATGTAGAATTTGCTTATAACACAGGAAATAAGATTCCATCTTGGTTTCAAGAGAATAAGAACGCGCAATTCTGGGCAGATTTTTACGATCCACGATTCTTATTGCAGATAATCAGAGGGGAACCCATAGTTCGTTTAATGGATATGGAGGGTTGGCCGGGAGGAGCTGATTACCCTCATATAGCTCTCTTTTGCAATTTTGTTAACGAGGTTAGTAGCGGAAGATTAGGCAGAGGCTGGGTAGAGATTGAGCGCCGGGTAGGCGAAGAAGGTATTGATTTTGAACAGGCATTCGAAGATGTGGTTGGCTTGTCTCTGGATGAGGCCATGGAGCAATTCTATAACCAATTGCTCCCGATAGCTATTAATAGCGTGGATTATGTTATTAACCTTGAATATGAGAGAGGTTCGATAGAGGAAGCAACCGGCGTAGATTGTTCTGACCTGGATGCCGAAGGGCTTAAAGGTGTTTTACGAGACGCCTTGCGGACAAAGGCCATTGCTGAAAAACAGGCATCTGTTGCCGAGCCGGTTGTTTCGCCAAAAGAAAAGAAAATTTCTCCTGCCAAAACAAGTGCCCTTGAGTTAATTAAGAAGGATGTTGGGTTGGAGATATTTTTTGATGGGACACAACTTAGGGTAGTTAGTAATGATAAGGTGCTTGATTTGCCTGAAGTCCCGGATGAATATATTATTCATACGCTTCAACGGCCATTAGATCAGTTTACGACCAGTGTAGGTATATTTGAAGACGACGGCAATTCTTTGGCTGATCTGGTGAGAGGCAAAGAGATTGCTGTAATAGGTCCCGGACCCAGTTTGATAGAAGCAAGGGAATGGCTTAGACGAGAACCGGAGATTCAAGCGATCCATGTTGTTGAACTTGATAGAGATAATTTCACAGGGATATTCGAAGAATGGTTAACACTGTCTTCTCGTGAACGTCAGCGTATTAGATTGCATCGTGCCGATGGCCGTCACATGCCATTTGATGATGAAAAATTTGCCGTAGTCTATACGGCCTCAATAGGAACAGATGTCTTAGGGAACGAAGGGACTATTGATTTATTAAAAGAGATAGAGCGGGTAGTCGCACCAAATGGTGCGATTATAGGCAATATCACGCTTAGCGGAATAAGGGATCTCCCTAATGTATTACATGATATTAATCTTAGCGATAAAGGTGTTCCTTATGATGTCCTTTATTATGCTCATAAGTTGCCTGTTCTATCGTTAGCTGGAGCAGATGAGCCGGCTTTAACCGGTGCCTCATATGCAGAAAGACAAGGAGCAAGGTGGACCGTCAGCGTTATGGGGCAGACTTTTAAAGGGAGCCGAAACGAAGTAAGAAATAACATATTGAATATGATTTTAGAAAAAGACGATTTATCGTGGGATGAAGGTGACGCAGAGACTTTGGCCGGTTTTTTATGTGACCTTGAGATCCGCGATCTTTTGAATGAAGTTAAAATAAAAGCAGAACAAAAATACGGAGCAATTTTTTCTTTATATGAAGAAATTTCAGCAAAAATGCCAGAACCCAGTGAACGAAATATGGACCGACAGATGCTGGAAATATTATACTCTGCGTGGACTGGCGATGGTGGAATTTTAAGAATTACAAATATTATACAAAAGTTAGAGAGAAAAGAACTGTTAAGTAGTAAAGAATTACAACAGTTCATGGCAGGATGCAAGTCTAATTTTTTTATGAGGCCTATGCTACTTTTTGAGACAGCAGCAGAAAGTCGAGGCGATTGGGCTGTAAAGCTATTCAGGGAATTTTCGCCTAGGATGCGACAGCTAAGAGAAACGTTTAATACCATATTTAGAAACATATCTCTGAATATAGACGAAGACCCCTCAGATAAAGATCGCCCTGCGCTCATTTCAGCGTATGTTTCAATGTTAGAGTTAGAGATTTGGCTGCTTGAACGATATATTGCTATTGGCGAAGAACATGGAGTGCCAATAGAGACTTTATTAGAGTTTTCTCAATTTGATCCATCAGGGTATTTAAGTAGTAGGTGGGGAGAAGAAAAGATGCCTAATATCGGAGAGTTATTAGAAAGGGCAAAAGAAGTAATACAAGCCTGTTCGAGGGCAGGTAAAGGGCTTGAAGATACTGCTATAACCCAGGCCGCGCTTGCTGAGACTGCACCTCCAGGTATTCGTCATTTTGGAGAAATTGCAACTAGCGACGGTGTTATCAGCTATCCATTGGACATGTTCAGAGTCCTTGCGCAGGCTGGAGAGCCACTTACAGTTAGTGAGATTATGGAGCGATTAGAAGACTCACGTGCAATATCTGATATCACGCCATTAATCGCAAGAAATCTAATCCATGAGACTGACCTTGCTGGAACGCTTGGTGTAAAATATAGCCTTACCTTACCTGCAGAAGTTCGTGCTGATGAGATAATGGAGCTTCTTGCCACATTACCTCAGGGTATAGCCAGCTTAAGTAGTGATTGGGCAACGATTGATCAACAGATTAATGATATTTTGGCCCAGGCCGTACTTGCTGAGATTGTATCTCCGGGCGTTGGTCATATTGAACTACTTGATGAGCGCATATTGGATCTGTTGGTTACTAGACATGAATTGGGAAATATCATGGGATCAATATCTTTTAGCCTTGAAGCTATAGCCGAGAGTTCTTTACCCGAAAAACAGGTAAAGCAGATAAAAAAGGCAGTCCGTCTCAGAACCAGATTTCAGCGTAGTTTTTTGCGATTGACAGAACACGTAGATAGAATAAAAAGAGGAGATTACGATCCAGATAGAATAACCGATGAAGTTAGGATTACAGTCAAAGAGCTGCATAGTATAGTTACGGAGATAGAAACATTTATTACCTCTATTATGTCAGGCAGCGCTGCAGATAAAACTTTTGAAGAGATCATATTAAACAGGTGCCGTCAAGCAGATAGGTTATTAACAGAGTTTATTTCGGGCAAGAAAGTTTTGAATCTAGAAGAGATTGATTTAAAAGTAACATTGGCCGCAAGGTCTGACTATTTCCGGGATACTTGGAGGCGTCAAGGAAAAAATTTAGTTATAGTTGAGGATTATCCGGAAGAATTGCCGGTTACTGTTGACGCGAAAAAGATAGACCGGGCTATCACCAATTTGATAAACAATGCCTCTGAGGCAATGCCGGATGGCGGAGAGATAACAATATCAGCGGCCTCAGCAGAAGATGGAGTCGTAATCCGCATAAGCGATACAGGCAGGGGTATGTCTCCGGAATCAGTAGAAAAATTTCGTCAGGGCACCATAGGATTTTCTACCAAGCAGGAGGAGAAGGGCATGGTTCATGGATTAGGATTGTATGTTGTTCGGAGCATCGTTAATGCCCACCACGGCACTATAGATATTGAAACGGGACCTGGCAAGGGCACTACCTTTACCATTACCCTGCCCATTACTCAACCCTCCAGTCCACAGATTGAAGTAAAGGTGCTTGTTCTTGACGATGTGCCAGACATGCTTGAAGCAACGAAAGCTACCATAGCTTGCCCAGAGGTCAGAGAGATAAAAACCGCACAGAGCATAGAACAAGGCCTCGAGGCATTAGAGAGAAACCCGGACATTAATTTTTTAGTTCTTGATTTCAGATTAAGGGATTATCCTGCCGAGAATGGCGTGGAATTCTGCAGGCAGGCATTTAGCACCCCATATAATTTCACAGGCAAAGTTGTATTATACTCCGCAGATGATATGGCTGTAATAAATGAGCTTAAGAGACACCCGGATCTTTGGGATAGATATCAGGATGGACAAATCTCGATTCAACTCGAGCATAGCCCAAATGCAACACATATGTCAAATGCATTTGAGCTTATAAGGGCAAAGATAGTAGCCTTTTCTAGAGGCGAGGAAATAGGGATAAAAGGAGAAGTAGATATAGCTGAAATAGAACAAGAATTACCGTTAGGGGTATTAGATATACAACCTGAAGATATTGGCGTAACCTCTAATATTGTAGATAGATTTAGAGATTGCCATGTAATCATAGCAGATGACAAACCTTTTATAAGAAATGCCATTGAGGCAACAGTAAGTGGATTTTTTGATATGGTGCATAAAGCAGGGACTGCTGAGAACACTGTAGCATTGATTAAGAGCTTGCGCGCGGAAGGAGTGCCTGATGAAAGAATAATCATCCTTGCAGATTTTGAATTTGGAACAGAGCAGACAGGTATAAGGCGAAAAGACGGTCGCGATCTCCTGAATATAACGAGATTGCATCCGAATGCCGGCTATCCCGAAGAAGTGCTTAACTTCAAAGGATATTTCTTTTTTGTTTCAGGGAGCATTATATCAAAGGATCAGATACCGGGGTTTGATAAATCTGAAAAGGATATAGACCCGGCCCTCAAAGAAAGATACGGTATTGACTATAAAGAAAAGAATGCAGATGAAGATTTCCCGATTGATTTACTGAAGATGGTGTATAGGCGTTTGCAGGATCCGTATGATTTAAGCAAAGATGTATTAGAGCCACTTCCTAGCCGCCCAATGTCAAAACCCGCCGATGTCAGTTTTTTAAACGGGGGGGTTAATGATTTTGAGGTGAGGATGAAGATGGGGTTAAGGGCGCTAAAAGACTCATTATCAGAGATTAGAGGTGAGGCAGAAGATATAGAGGCGCATTCAAGGATAGAGGCGCAACTTTCTAAGATGAGCGCGTTTTTTGAATTTGGGAATGTAAGCAAGGATTTACCGTTTAATGCGAGGACGCATAATTATAAAGGGCGTATTTTCTATGTGGCCGGATATTTAATCCCTGAGACACGAAAAGAAATATCGTTACTCAATCCCTCTGACAGGCAAAAATATAGGGCATTTATCGAACAATTAGACAATCTCATCTTGACCCTGAGCGTTGCCGAAAACTATATGCTCAGATTATTGAGGTTATCCGCAACAGTTGGTAATGTAGAGAGGGCTGTTGGCCTCGAAGATTTTATGAAAACCACTATAGGGGCATTTCTGAGTGATTACGGAGAAGAGGTAACTATCGAGACTGATTTCGATGAGGACGAACTTTCTAATTTAGAATTTCCTTACGGCCTTACCTTTATTGTTTCGTATCTATTGGATAATGCCCATGAGCAGTACCGTATAAAATATGGCAGGGATTTTAAAGGGGTAATATACTTTAAGATTAATAAGGAAAAAGAGATGCTTGAGGTTTCAATACTAGATGAAGCAGGCGGTATACCTGACGATATATTGCCGTATATATTCTTGAGGAAATTCACCACAAAACCGCACGGCACAGGGTATGGATTATTCTGGGCGAAAAAGCTTATACATATGTTTGACGGAGATATTACGGCGCATAATGAAGGAGAAGGCGCCTGTTTTACGGTAATGCTTCCTCTAAAGTGGCAGCACATTATAAAGAAAAAAGAACAAGTACCTGAGAGACTTGTCCAGGGGGTTTTTCACATATTGAGAGAACGCGGCAATCCTGAGGCAGATGAACTTGCGGAACCGCTTGCAAGAGAGATATATAGCTATAGCGCAAAGATCGCTGAGATTACAAAGACCCGAGAGACGATTTCTTATGACTTTATTCGCTCGTCATATGTAAGGCTTAATATCGAAACCATGCTTTCTCGTTATTTTCAGGCAACATGTACGGGTGACCCCGAACTTTTTAGAACTATTATTTTTGAAAAGGGCACTACCGAGGAAGAGGTAGGGAATCTTTTATTATCCCTACTCGCGCTTAAAAAAGTCGAAGCAAAAGATGATATTACATTCACGCATTTACCGGAAAGGCAGGCAGTTGCGCTCGATTATGATGATTTTGAAGGCCAGGCGAAAATTTTGTTACGCTCAGAAGAAAATATCTCAAGAGAAAGTGAAGGTATCGCATCAGAAAGAAGGAAAGAATATCAGAGGCTTTTAAGGCAGATTGGATATTCAATACATAAAATATCAGGAACCGATCTGGCAATTATGGGAGCTAATGTTAAGCGGATTAAGGAAATTTCCAAAGAAAAGAAAGACGAGCTTTTAGACTTATTTTATCAAGAGCTTCCTCAACGCATACTTCTACAGCTAATACACCAATATACATCTTCGGGCGAACAATTGTCAGGGTTTGAAGAAGATATTTTGACGGTAGAAAGGATAGATGGCTGGTATGGCGCAATTTCTGATTTATTAGGCGCAATTACGAATTTAAAACAGCGTTTGGACCGGGAACTAGAAGGGATTCAATTTGTCGATAAAGACAGAGCAAAAGAGATAATAGAGATAATAGAGAGGACTGCTAACGACGCGCGGAGCCTATCACAACTTTTAAACAAAGAAAAGATTAAAGATAAAGAGTTCATGGACATTGCAAGCTATCTTGATGGACAAGAGCAGTTTCACTTTACTGTTACACCTGGCACTCGATTGTGGTTAAAAAGTTTCTTTCTTAAGAATATCATGTTGAATATTCTTAAGTCTAAGCCTGAAGGCGAGGATATTTCTGTAACTGTAAGCGAAGAGGATGGTTATACTGTTTTTGATATAAACTATAAAGAGCATGTTGATACAGAAACAATGTTTGAATCTAAGACGAAAGGCGAACCGTGGTATCGCGGCCCTCTTGTTTTAGATTTAGTTGACGCAGTAGATGGTGAGATAAGAGCAGAAAATGTAGGTGAGAATGTTGAGATAACCATCAGATTTCCTCTTCCAAAATTGCCTTCCCTTGGTATTGCTAAACTTGGGGAAAAGGGTGATGCAAAATCTCAATATCCTGCCACCGTTGCCAGAGTCGGACGTGAAGAAGAAACCCCTGACATAACCGGAAGGGTGTTAATAGAAAGAGATAGTCAAAAAGGATACACAATAGCATTTGACTATGATCCTGACACTGAAACCACCCTAGCTAAAGAAGAGCAAGATATATTAAGGCATTCTCTAAGGGACTGGATAGCAACCTTAGACCATGCGCCTCCTGAAGAGATTCCAATATTTGCCTCCTATGATCTCGACCAGGTCGCAGAGCATAAACCTGAAAGAATAGAGATTAACAGGGCCTTACTTAGAGCCCCTCCTCAAGACCCAGCAGAACGCGCTGAACTAGGCATAAGACATACCCCGGAAGAACACCAGCTATTCATAGACGGCGTTATATGGCATGAAGGTTTTCATTTCTTAAATCCAGCCCACTCAGAAGAACAAGCCCAACAAGCTACATTAGAATTTTTCGAATCAAGGCCAGATATACGACAGGCCACTATAAATGTATTGGATGAAGATAACCAGAACCTGATACATGGCCTTGAGTGGCTTAAAAAATTACACGGATTAAAGACAATAGAGGTGGCTTTAAGATTTGATGCCTATTCGTGGGGGACGGGACTTATTTGGGGGACAGACGAGGCATCTGAAGATTTATGGAATATTTCGAACCAATTCGCCTTCCAGTTGGGGAATCTTAAGAAACATTATTTAAAATCTGAATATATGAGTTTAACCCCGCAAGAGAAAGAGGTTTTTGAAATTCTAGGAGAGCTGTATATGGAGATTACATGGCGCGAACCTTCTCTTGAGAAGATGGACGAGATTATAGAACGGATAATAGCAATTAGTAAAAAAGAAGATGCGCAGGCATTACAGTTACGCATGAACCTACGGCAGCTTTATGCCAACTACGCCTATGTAGCAGCAAGTTTTATTGCAGGGAGACGGCATGAAGATATTGCTCACGAACTTAAAAACAGAATGGAAGAAATTGTTGGCGATTTGATGGAAGTTACGCCAGAAGCTGTTATTAACCATCCTTTCTGGGGGAGGGCGATTTCCTTCATGGTTGAGCATTACCTGCCGGTCGAAGATCCACAGTATAACAATAAGCCTATTCAGAATCTCTACTTA
>JAHJDO010000058.1 GCA_018812485.1 bacterium
TAACTCGAAGAGTTATACACAGAACGGCAGTATCCACAAGGTGAAGAGAAGTAGCATAAACAATTTAGGAGATGACTGATAATTTACAGTCCTTAGGAGAGATTGATAGTATGAATTTGCATAAAACTTCTTGCATTACCGTTTTATTTATTAAGATTTTGTGTATAATGCATAAAAGGGGTTTAATGTGATAAAAAAATCTCAATTTATAGCCTTTAATATTCTCCTTCTATTAGTATTTTGTTTTTCTTATTCATTAGCGCAGGAAGAAAAAGTTCTTGATGTATGTGGTCCTCCTCCTAAAGCAAAGGCTCATAGACGCGCAGGAGGAGAATCCTTTCCTCCCCTACCTTTACCTGTTGCTCCTTTACGTAGAACAGAAAAAAAACGCCCGCCTTCTCCGCCTGTGCTTCTTGTAAAAATTGAATATGGCGTAAATAAGCAATGGCTCAGCGACTGGAGCGATGATTATGGGCTGTTAGAAAATATAAAAAAAACACTTAACATTCAGTATAAAACTTCACGGTTCTCTCTCTCCTCCTATGTTCAAAAAGACCCTGTAATCAGTCCAAAGGATTGTCCAATTCTCTATATTACCGGACATCTCTCATTTTCGTTTGATAAAAAAGAAGTTGTATCTCTTCGGAGGTACCTGGAAAGCGGAGGCACATTAATTTGCGACTGCTGCTGCGGAAGGAATGAAATTAGGCAATCCTTTATTAAGTTGATTGGAGAAATGTTTCCTGATAGTCCTCTATACAAATTACCGCTTGATCACCCTGTTTACAGGACGCTTCATACTATAAAGAGCGTGCATATGAAGATTGATGAAAAATATTCTTATTTAGAACCCGTTCTCTATGGAATTGATATTGGCTCACGCACAGCATTATTTCTATCCATATATGATCTTAGCTGTGGATGGTCTGGCCACACTCATAATTATGGAAAAAGATCTTCTGTTCCAGACGCTCTAAAAATGGGTGACAATATCATTGCTTACATCTTAAGCTTTTATCCTGTTGGAGAATATCTAAGTGTTCAGCGCCTCTATAAATCTCCTAAAGAAAAAGAATCGTCCGAATTTCTTATTGCTCAAATCAAACACAGTGGATATTGGGATCCTTCTCTATCCCGTCTCTCCAATCTGCTTAGAGAACTTGCCAATAGTACATCGTGTGAAGTATCTCTGCATCCGAAAGAAGTAACGTTAACAAATTCCAATTTATTTACATATCCTTTTTTATATATGACTGGTCATGGAGAATTTGTTCTTTCAGATCAGGAATGTAGTAATCTCAGAAAATATTTAACCAGAGGAGGTTTTCTCCTTGTTGATAATAGAACAGGTATGAAAGCATTTGACACATCCTTCAGGCATTATATTAAAAATATATTCCCTGATAAAAAATTAACACAGATTTCCACAACTCATCCTCTTTATAGCACCATACATGACATTAAATCAGTTGAATATACAGATCATGTTCGCCTGATTAATGCATCAGATTCGCCATCTCTTGAAGGAATCAGTATAGGAGGGAATATTGTGCTGGTCTATAGTAAATATGATTTGGCGTGGGGATGGCAAAATGTTGTATCTTATCCCATCAGGCTTGGGATAAAATATCCGGACAGTATAAAACTTGCTACAAATATTATTGTTTATGCTTTAACGCATTAGAACGCAACCATGCAGATTCCAGCGCGGTTTGCTATATTAACAGATTCTTCTATATCCAGAATGATAGTTTTCTGCGCTTCTATAGCTATTGCAGACGCATTGGCTTCTTTTAAAAGTTTGATTGTATCAGTACCAATTGTAGGAACATCAAGACGCATATCCTGGTCAGGCCAGCTGACTTTAACCATAACTATGCCCTTTTTACAATACATGCCAGCTCGTTTAATTGTCTGGTCCGTGCCCTCTATTGCCTCTACTGCTATGATAGCCTTATCCTTTACAATAACTGTTTGTCCTATATAGAGCGCTGCGATCGATTTGGCTATTTTCTGCCCAAAATTAATATCATCCATTTCTGCTTGTGTAGGCTTTCTTTCTGTAAGTATGCCTCTTTGAGGTAGGAGAGGTCTAATAAGTATAGTAGAATCCAGCAACTTTATATCCAATTCAGCCAGTTTATTTGCTATTGCCTCTAGTAGTGTATTGTCTAATCTATCAGCTGCAGATTTAATAAGATCAGATATCATACCGTCTCTTGGAATATTTTTAAACAGCAGGCTTTTTTCTATCTTCCCCACCATAAAAACTTCCTTTAACTCTTCTTTGACTAGAATATCTAAACCTTTTTCCATCTCTCCAATACTGAGCCAATATATTTTATCTACATAGTTTTCCAACTCAGCATTCGTTCCCTCTTTTAATGCAATAGCAACTACTTTCATGCCCCTTCTCTTAGCTTCTTGCGCTAAAATAATGGGGAACTTTCCTTTTCCAGAGATCAAGCCAATCCTGGAACTAGTTATTACGTCTTTCATTTACATATACCTCTGTCAGATGTTCTAATAAAATTTATAAGATATTGTATCTCATCTATTAAGGGGACCTCTTCCTCAATTTTTTTTATAGCCTGACTGGTATTCATGCCGGATCTAAATAAGATTTTATAAGCCTTTTTAAGTTTTTCTATAACTGGGGCAGGGATGTTGTTTCTGGTTAATCCTATAGTATTCAGTCCATATATCCTTATAGGATGGCCATCTGCCCTTGCAAATGGAGGAATATCCTTAACTACCTTGGACAATCCTCCTACAATGGCCAGTCTACCAACCCTTGCTCCCTGATGAATCCCTACCATACCAGACAGCACACATCTATCCTCTAACACAGTATGTCCGGATAATGCTGTATAATTAACCATTATAACATTATTACCCACTTTACAATTATGTGCGATATGTGTATATGCCATAAGAAAATTGTTATTCCCTACCAGTGTTTCTGTCTCTGGCTCTGTTGCTCTATTAATTGTAACATATTCTCTTATAATGTTCCCGTTACCTATTTTAACGTACGTACGGGCATCCTCGTATTTTACATCCTGTGGAGCTGTTCCAATAACTGCCCCAGGAGATATCTTATTGTTTTCTCCTATGCTTGTCCAGCCGTCTATTACAACATTAGAACCAATTTCTGTGTTTTTTCCTATTTTGACATTATCTCCTATAACGCTCCATGGTCCGATTTTTACACCTTTAGAAATCTTAGCGTTTGGAGAAATGACTGCTGTATTATGGATTGTCATTTTCTAATATCCCTTATTGTATAATTGACGTTAATTCCGCTTCGCATACTATTTCCCTATTAACAGAAGCCTTTGCCATTATCCTTCCAACTCTGCTTTTTGCCTTAATTACCTTAACTTCTATAACAAGTTGATCTCCTGGTCTGACAGGCCGTCTTAATTTGACATTATCCATTTTAGCAAAAAATGGCGTCTTTCCTCTATTCTCTTTCTTTCTCAATAACAGAATCCCGCCTACCTGCGCCATTGCCTCAACAATTAGTACGCCGGGCATTATTGGATAGTCTGGAAAGTGTCCCTGGAAAAAACTTTCGTTTGCAGTAACATTCTTAATCCCTACTATCTTTTTATTTCCTTCAATCTTTGTTATCCTGTCAATAAGTAAAAATGGATATCTATGCGGAAGTATCTTTTTTATTTCATCTATGTCTAAACTAGTTTTTGTCTCCGTATCATCGTCATCCACCAGCCCTCCCATTTTCTTAAGTCTTTTAACCAACTCTATATTTAAGGAATGACCGCTCTTTATTGCAATAACATGTGCTTTTAGTGGTTGTCCCAGTAAATACAGATCGCCTATTAAATCAAGTATCTTATGCATAACAAACTCGTTTTCAAACCTCAATTTATCGTTAAGAAGAGCTTCGTCTCCTATAACAACGGCATTCTCTAAACTACCACCTTTTATGAGCCCTTCCTTTTGCAACATCTCCACCTCTTCCAGAAAACAGAAGGTTCTTGCAGAGGCTATTTCTCCCTTAAAAGATTCTGGTGTAATTATAACTGAGGCGAATTGAGAATTAAGTACAGGATGGTTATAGCCAATAGTAAATGAGATTCGGAAATCTTTTGATGGCAAAGCAACCAAAGAAGAACCATTTTCTGAAACCCAAACAGGCTCTTTTACTTCAAAAAACTTCTTGGGCACTTTTTGTTGGACGATTCCTGCTCGTTCCAGTGCTTCCACAAATGGCAGCGCGCTTCCATCAACTACAGGAGGCTCATTGCTGCTGAGTTCTATCAACATATTATCAATCCCTAAACCTGCTGCTGCTGCCAGTACGTGCTCTACAGTATGCACTTTTATATCGCTTTTACCCAGAGAAGTCCCCCTGGCTGTATCAACGACTCCACTAATGTCTGCTTTGACTACTGGAGTCCCTGGTAAATCCTTTCTTATGAATTTTATGCCTGCGTTTTCATCTGCAGGTTTAAAACAAATGGTGGTTTTGTTTCCTGTATGCAAGCCAATGCCTGAACAACTCACTTTATTGCTTATTGTTGTCTGTAATTGCATAATCTTCCCTTTTGTTATTTTCTGCTTTCCTTTATTTCTTTTTCCTTTAATAAACCTTCTATATGGCTTGTAATGTCCAATTTTTTATCTACATATAATAGATCACGATTCCCAATTACCAGAGTATATCCCCTTTTTTCTGAATATTCTTTGATCACAGCCTCTATGTCCTTTATAATTCCCCTAATGGCTTTTTCTCTCTTAACCTCCAGTTCTCTTTTACTTTCTCTAATAACTCTATTCAATTGAAGAGCCTTTTGTTCGAGAATTCCTTTCTGTTTATCTTTTTCCTCTTGCTTTAACACACCTGATCCCAGCTTCTTCTGAATATTATTAATCTCCTCTCGAATTTCTTTTATCTTTTCTTCTTTCTTATCCGCTTCCTCCTTCAATTCCGCCTCTGCTTTCTTGGTCTTATAATAATCTTCAAACAGCACAGAGAAATTGACATAACCTATCTTTAGCTCATCTGCTGCATGACAGGTTGAAGATAGGAAGAAGAAAGAAAATATAAAAACTAGCAAATATTTAACGTGTTGCATTTACACTTCTCCTAGAAACTATACGATATGGAAATGTCAAATCTACCTTTATGCCTGTCTATCCCATATCCATAAAATAATGTAACAGGTATAGGGATAAGTATTCTTATCCCGGTTCCTATGCTTGTTTTCACGGAACTTGAGAAACCGCCTGCGTTTTTCCATGCATTTCCAGCATCATAGAACACCAAACCTCTGATCTTCATAGGACTTTTGGTTGGGGTATCTGTTGTATCCACCAAAAGATATGAGTACTCCAGATTACCAACTAACATCGAATTTCCACCAACATTAACATCTTCGTCTTTAGGCCCTATACTGCTGTAATCATATCCTCGAACTGTGCTTGGTCCTCCTATATAGAATCGTTCATAAACTGGAACCTGTTCTGTGCTCCCATAAGCATCAACCACTCCAGCTCTGAAACGGATATTGAACACAGACTTTTTAGTTAAAGGAAAATACTTGCTTGTGCTGCCAGTTACTTTATAAAAATCCTTATCTCCGAGAAAAGGACCTCCAGCGCACTCTACAGACACTACATTTAGATATCCTTTAGTCGGATCAAAAATATTATCTCTATGATCATTTTGTATCATTGCTGTTATACTGCTGATAGTTGCTGATCCTTCATCATCCGCTACTACATCAGGAGCATCATCTGTTAAGTCGCCTACATCTACATTTTCGCATTTATATGTAAGAGAGCCTCGTGTATATTCTGTAATGGAACGTCCAACTCTTATATCCCCGCCTGTTTTGGTTTCTGCCCATTCTTCTTGATAATAGGTTTTATTGTATAGATCAAACCCTGCGGAAATAGGCTTATCCATAAACCACGGCTCTGTAAAGCCCAGGACAAAATTCTGCCGTCTTGCGCTTATATCAGCCCGGATACTGACATACTGGCCCCCGCCTGAAAAACTCGGAAAGTTCTTGATATCGAAATTATTCTGTCTAAGCTCTATAAATCCTATGGCATTCTCCACTGTGCTGTATCCACCGCCAAAGGAGAAACTGCCTGTCTTTTTTTCTTCTATGTCACAAATTAAGTCCCTGACATTTATATCTTCTGTTTTCTCATCAGAAAAATTTACCATTGAGAAATAGCCTAGATTCATTAACCTTTCTCTGCTTCGCTTAACCTTTTTTGTATCAAACTTTTCTCCTGGCTTTATTCTTACTTCTCTGCGAATAACCTTGTCCTTCGTTTCCAGATTCCCTTTTATAATAATACGGCGAACATAATTAATATTCCCTTCATATATATTATACACCGCATCAACTGTTCTATCCTTATCGTTAATCTGTGTTTCTGGATTCACATAAGCATCTATATAGCCTCTCTCTCCGTAAAACATTCGTATATTATAAATATCCTTAGAAACTCCGTATTCACTAAAAGCATCGCCTTTTTTCATATCCAGCATATTGATGATATCCTGAGGAGGAAAACTCTTATTGCCAGCTACAACGATTTCGTTTGTGAAATACCTATTATTTTCACTAATAGGAATTCGTATATACATCTTAGTTCTTGCCTCATTAAAGGTTATGTCTGCTTCTTCTATCTCAGCTTTTATATATCCGGCTTTGTCGTAATAAAGTTTAAGCTGCTTTATATCTTCCTTTAATTTGTCAGGATCATAATATCCCTTTGGGAACCATTTTAGTCTGGCTTTTTTCGTTATCATTTGTCTCTTTAGCTTCCAGTCACTGAAATGGCTATTTCCATCAAAAACAATCTTTTTTATCCTTACTTTCTTCCCCTCTTTTATCTTGATATTGACAACAACCTTGCCGGGCTCCTTCTCCTCAACAGTGTGACTGATAACGGCTGCATAATATCCGTCGTTTTTGTACAGTTCATATATAGATTTCTCATTTCCCTTTAGACGTTTCTCATCATATGTATCTCCCATGACAATAGACATAATGCTTTTTATCTTTTTTAGCTTTAATTTTTTATTGCCTGATATCACAATTTTCTCAATAGCAGGTCTCTCTTGAACAATAAAAGTAATGTTCAGCCCTCCAAGAAACTCAGAAGCATCTACAGTTATATCCTGAAAATGTCCAAGCCCATAAAGCCTTTCAATATCCGCGCTCACTACTTCCTGCAAAAACGGCATTCCTTCCTTGGTTTCTATTCTGCTCAGAATAGTGGAAGTGCTTATTCTGCTGTTCCCTTTCACACTTACTTTGGTCACTTTCTTTACATCCTTAGGAGCCTGCTCAGCACCTACCTCAGAGATGTAGGAGGTAAGAAAGAAAATAAAGAAAAAGAGAAAAATACTTGCGTAACATTTTTTTGCCATTATCCTTTGCTCCTTATGTTTTTAACAGCTTTTTGTCTTTTTATACTAAAATCTAATTTATCTCCCTTTTGAACAACCTCTATTATAGAGCCTTTGGAAATTTTTCTCCTTAATATTTCTTCAGAGAGAGGGTCTTCAATATAACGCTGTATAGCCCTTTGAAGAGGTCTTGCTCCATAAACAGGATCATAGCCTTTTTCAATAAGAAAATCCTTCACCTGAGAAGTGATATGCAATTTTATTCCATCTGATTCGAGACGTGAATATACATCGCTTAACATCAAATCCACTATCTTTTTTAGTTCATCTTTAGTGAGTTCATGAAACACTATTACTTCGTCCAATCTATTAATAAATTCAGGTCTGAACACCTGTTTAACCTCGCTCATAAGTTTGGACTTAGTTTCCTCATACGTCCGTTTTGCATCTGAAGAGCGAAATCCCAAAGATCCGCGCTTTATATCGCGTGTGCCAATGTTTGATGTCATAATTAATACTGTATTTCTAAAATCCACAGTATGGTTCAAACTGTCTGTCAACCTGCCATCATCAAATACCTGCAAGAGTATATTAAAAACATCAGGATGCGCCTTTTCTATCTCATCAAGAAGAACCACAGAGTATGGCCTCCTTCTTACCTTTTCAGTAAGCTGTCCACCTTCTTCATAGCCCACATATCCTGGAGGGGCCCCAATAAGTCTTGATACAGCAAATTTCTCCATGTACTCTGACATATCAAGACGTATAAGAGCATCTCTATCACCAAATAAAAACTCCGCCAGTGTCTTTGCAAGCTCAGTTTTTCCTACTCCTGTAGGTCCCAGAAAAATAAATGAGCCAACAGGTCTTTTTGGATCTTTTAGTCCTGATCGTGAGCGTCTTATTGCCCTGCTGATTGCTTCTATTGGTTCGTCCTGTCCAATAATACGCTTATGCAGAGCCTCTTCCATCTTGAGAAGCTTTTTAGCCTCTGCTTCCTGAAGTCTCTGAATTGGTATGCCTGTCCACTTGGACACAATCTCTGCAATCACCTCAGTAGTTACTACAGCAGACGCCTTTTTATTTGACTGGTTCCAGTCTTTCTGCTGATTAGAGAGTTCAGCCTTTAGCTTTTTCTCTCTATCTCTTAATTGCGCTGCCTTTTCAAAATCCTGCGTTTTGACAGCTGATTCCTTTTCCCTTCTAACTTCATCTAGCTGCTTTTCAAGTTTTTTTACATCCAAAGGCGCAGTGGTGACTGATAGCCGAACCTTTGCACCAGCTTCATCTATGACATCTATTGCCTTATCTGGCAAAAATCTATCGGTTATATAACGATCAGACAGTTTTGCTGCAGCCTCAAGTGCTTCATCTAATATCTTTACTCTATGATACGCTTCATACTTATCTCTTAGTCCCTTTAATATCTCTATTGTTTCCTTTACAGACGGAGCTTCAACCATAATTGTCTGAAAACGCCTTTCTAGGGCAGCATCCTTTTCAATGTATTTTCTGTATTCATTCACAGTTGTTGCTCCAATACACTGAATATCTCCTCTGGCTAACGCAGGCTTCAGCATACTGGAAGCATCTATTGCGCCTTCTGCAGCGCCTGCGCCTACTAAATTATGTATTTCATCAATAAACAATATCACGTCATCTGATTTTTTTATCTCTGACATAACAGCTTTAATTCTTTCTTCAAACTGCCCGCGATACTTTGTCCCGGCAACCATGGAAGCTAAATCAAGGGTTATTAGCCTTTTCCCTTTAATGGAATCAGGAACATTCCCAGCAACTATTTGCTGGCCCAATCCCTCTACAATGGCTGTTTTACCAACTCCCGCATCTCCTAAAAGAACAGGATTATTCTTTTTCCTCCTGCTTAATACATGAATTACTCTCTCTATTTCATCCTTTCTCCCTATAACAGGATCAAGCTTTCCGTCAATTGCAAGTTTTGTGAGATTAGTGCCAAATGCATCAAGCGCTGGTGTCTTGGTTTTTGCTCCAGCGTCCCCTGCCCCTGCATGACCTGCTGCTGCGCCTAAAGGCTCGCCACCGAGAAGGTCCATTATTTCAGCTCTCATCTTTTCCAAATTAAGTCCCATTTGTTCAAGAACCTGAGCCGCAATTCCCTCTTTTTCGCGAATTAAGCCCAGAAATATATGTTCTGTCCCAACATAATTATGTCCCAGTGCGGACGCTTCTTCCATCGCGAACTCTAGAACTCTTTTAGCTTGTGGACTTAAAGGCATCTCTCCAAGTACTAATGTAGGAGAACCTGTTTGTGCTTTTTTCTCTATTTCTACTCTTATCTTTTTTGAATCTATACCCAATTTTTCAATTACTGCTAGAGCTACTCCACTACCCACTCTAAGAAGACCAAGTAAAATATGTTCTGTTCCAACCTGTGGATGATTCATGCGGGCAGCTTCTTCCTTTGCCATCATAACCACACGTTTTGCTCTTTCAGTAAATCTATTAAACATCTTTATTTTCCCCTTTTTCTAAATTTCCCCTGATAAGGTTTGCTCTTGCTATATCACGCTCGTAAGGCTCTAGTTTCCTTCCTTCTAATTTCTGAAGATACGCTGGTTGTGTAATGATAAACATTCTATTGACTAATATTCTATCTATTTTGTCTATAATCTTCAATCCAATTCCTAACCTCAGGAGAGACAGCATGTCTAAAGTCTCCTGAAAATCTATGATTCTGACATTTGAAAGTGTTCCATACGCGCGCCAAATCTTATCTTCTATCACTTTTTTATTTTCTTTTATCATTAGTGTCCTGGCATTCTCCTCATAACCAACAACTTGTTTTACTACAGATTCAATATTATTTATTATGTCCTCTTCGCTATATCCCAGAGTAACCTGATTAGATATTTGAAAGAAATTTCCATATGCCTCAGTCCCCTCTCCATAAAGCCCTCTAATTGCAATACCCAGCTTAGCAACCGCTTGCAGGACCTTTCCTATTTGTTTGGTAATTACTAATGCAGGCAGATGAATCAAAACCGAGGCTCGCATGCCTGTTCCAACATTAGTAGGACACGATGTTAGATATCCCCACGTCTTAGAAAAGGCAAATTCCACTTGTGATTCAAGCTCTAATGTTGCCTGATTGATCAATCTCCAGCTATCTAACAGTTGTAAACCGGGCTGTATGCATTGAAGCCTCAAATGATCTTCCTCATTAACCATTATACTAATTATCTCTTTATCACTTACTACCAATATCTGCTCTGATTTTGGCTTTCCGAACTCCTGACTTATAAGGTGCTTTTCCACCAGAAACTGGATATCTATATCTGTTAAATCCGACATATCTATAATTAAGGTGTTTTTTAAATACTTACTATTCTTTATAGCTTTCTCTGTCTTTGATATTACTTCTCTGAGCTGCTCCTTATTAGCGCGGTTAGGAAAAGGTATCAGATCATAATTCCTTGCAAGTCTCACTCGGCTGCTTACAACTATGTCTGATAGAGGACCTTCCTTTTGCAGCCAACTGGCAATCTGTCCAACCAACTTGGTAATAGACATCATTCCTTAATTCCTTTTTCCAGCTTTCTTATCTGATCTCTAATCTCTGCCGCCCTCTCAAACGCTTCTTGCTGGATAGCCCCCTCCATTTCCATCTTCAGCTTTTCGATCTTTGATAAAGTCTGAACTTCCTTAGCATGCTTAGGCGGTACAACACTGCCAACATGTTTTGTGCTTCCATGAATCCTCTTTATTAGCGGTTCCAGTTCAGTTTGAAACGCTTTATAGCATCTGCTGCAGCCAAAACGCCCTGTCTTTCTAAAATCTGAAAATAGAAGACCGCAATTATCACACTTTAGATTTTCCTTTCCTTCTTCTGTTTCTACAAAACCTGCAAACCCTTTAACCAAATCTGCCATGGAAAAATTCCCGGATTGATCTATTATCTCTTTCTGCCTGGCACAATCCTCACACAGATGCAGCTCTACTGCTTCATTATTGAGTATCTCCGTATAATGAACCGTTGCCCTCTGTTCCCTGCAAATCTGACAGAACATGCTAACTCTTCTCCTGATTTTTTCCCAAAGACTTTGTCGAATCTAGTTCATCATTTAAGAAAGTCATTATTCCGAGCTTATTAGCCCACTTTTTCATATACTTCATATCCAGCTTTCCTTTTTGAGAGATAAGAATTTCTCTTATGTCGTCTATATCTTTGCCCCGTCCTGCTAATAACTTGTAAAGGACTAAATCCTCTGCTGAAATAATAGGTATTTTCCTGCCAGAGAGCTTAATCTCCTTCCGACGAGATAAAGCTGTTCTCTGATATTCCCCTGAAGCCAGAAAAAGATCTACATAAATTCTACGATTCTTTACTGAAGATGCAAGAGTAATAAAAGCTGATTTCTGTATTGTCTTCACAGGGTTTCTTTTATCATAAGTGAAGCTTTGCTTGCTTGCTTCCAAAAGAAACTTACCACTCTCAGAGCTGGAAATTCCTATAACTGCATCTATATCATATGTGGTTCGCGGTTCTCCCCATACGCTAACAGCTATGCCTCCCATAAACATTACCGAAACGTGTGCCTTCAAGGCTATTTTCAATATTTTATCTAATATGTTAAGAAGGTTTTTCTGAATCATACTGTAATTCCTCTTAAAATTTTCTCATTGACCTGATGATGTTCCTTACTCAATTTTTCCAAACGTGCCAGAGCCCCTTCTTCCGGTGAAATTTCAGGATTGGTCAGCCTAATTCCTTCCTTCATTAATTCAAATGAAAACTCACATAACTCCAGCCATGCCTTAACTTTGTCCTCTTTCGATTTCCATTCCTGTCTATGGCGCATTTTACTTCTCTCCAATAAATTTCTTGAACTTGTTTATTAGAAGCGCTGTGATTTTTCCAGGCTTTCCGTTTCCTATCTCCCTTCCATCAACTTTTACCACAGGAATAAGCTCAGCTGCCGTTCCGCTCAAGAAGCATTCATCAGAAGTATATACTTCATATCTTGAAAAAATAAGTTCTTTAACCCTCAATCCTTCTTGTTCAGCAAGCTTTATAACTATCCTCCTTGTAATTCCGTCTAATGCGCCAATGGATGTAGGCGGAGTGACAAGAGTATCATTTCTATATATGAATATATTATCCCCGCTGCATTCAACAACATTGCCAGAGGAATTCAGCATTAGCGCTTCGTTAGCACCAGCATTTACCGCTTCAATCTTGGCAAGAATATTATTCAGATAATTCATGGATTTTATCTGAGGATTCAGAGCGCTGACAGGTGTTCTTTGCGTAGATGCAGTTATGATTTCCATTCCTTTCCTATAAAGTTCTATTGGATAAAGAGCTATTTTGTTAACAATGATAACAATCGATGACTTAAGACACGTTTTTGGGTCAATACCCAGATCCCCTACGCCTCTTGTTATTATCAGCCTTATGTACCCACTCTTTAATCCGTTAACTTTATTAGCTTGCATAACAGCCTTCCCCAATTCTGTCTTTGATAATGGTATTTTTAATCTAATTGCCTTTGCAGAATCATAAAGCCTGTTTATATGTTCATCCAGCATAAAGATATTGCCATTATAGATCCTGATCCCCTCAAAAACTCCGTCTCCATACAAAAATCCATGATCATATACAGAAATATTGGCCTTTGACGTTGGAAAGAATTTTCCATCAATATAAACTTGCATAATAAAACCCCCTTCGTAGTTTTTTAAAATCCGAAATTCTAAATCCGAAACTCGAAACAAATTCTAAATTCAAATTTTTGAAATTCAAAACACCGTTTTGAGCATTTGTATTTTTGTCATTTGATATTGTTTCGTATTTCGTGCTTAGTGCTTCGAATTTAATTAGGTATCCTATCATATCAACAAAAAATTGTCTATAAGTCGTGTTTCGCCTATACGACAAGCGATTATAATTAAATTAGTTTTTGAAATCTCGGAAACAAGTGAAAAATCTTCAGAATTGACTATGCCCACATAATCCAAGTGCGCCAATCTCTCTTTTTTTACCACACTCATCATGCATTCTAACACATTATCAGATTTCTTTTCTCCGTTCTTTATCATTCCCTCTGCTCCCTGTAAAGATCTGTATAATACCAGTGCTGCCTTTCTTTCCTTAGAAGACAAATATTTGTTCCTTGAACTCATTGCCAAACCATCCTTTTCTCTAACAGTGGGCAGAACAACAATACTCACGTTAAAATTCAGGTCTTTTACCATTCTTTTAATAATTGCGACTTGCTGAGCATCTTTTTGGCCAAAATAAGCAATGTCAGGGTCTACAATGTTGAAAAGTTTCCCAACAATAGTGCATACTCCTCTAAAATGCGCAGGTCTTGTTTTCCCTTCCCAGATTTTATCCATATTTTCAACACTAATAACGGTGGAAAAACCTTTAGCATAGATATGCTTCGTATCTGGATAAAAAATAACATCCACTCCTGCCCTTTCTGCTAGTTTCCTGTCCGTATCAAAATCTCTCGGGTATTTTTTGAAATCTTCTCCTGGGGCAAACTGCATTGGATTCACAAATATACTCATAACTACAATATCACAATCCCTTCTTGCGCTATGTATAAGACTCAAATGCCCATTGTGAAGATACCCCATTGTTGGAACAAGACCAATGCTTTTATTATGGATTTTTACTCCCTTGGATAATTGCTGCATGTCCTGAACAGTCTTAACAATCTTCATTTGTAACTATGCTCTTTATCCGGGAACTTTCCTGCAGTTACATCTTTTTTATAGCCTTCAATTGCTTTTGCGATCTGTTCTGCCAAATTAGCATACTGTTTAACGAATTTCGGAACATGTCCTGTTTTTAAGCCCAGCATATCATGTGTCACCAATATCTGTCCGTCACAGTATGGCCCTGCTCCAATCCCAATAGTTGGAATATGAAGTTTCTTTGTTATATCCCTTGCGAGTGTATACGGAACACATTCAAGGACAATGGCAAAAACCCCTGTTTTCTCAAGCAGCAAAGCATCTTCAATGAGTCTTTTAGCTTTTTCGGGGGCCCTTCCTTGAACCCTGTATCCTCCAATCTGATGAATTGATTGAGGGGTCAGACCTATATGACCCAACACTGGAATCCCTGCTTGAACAATCCTATATACAGCATCTTTTATCTGCTTCCCTCCTTCCAGTTTAACGGCCTCAGCACCTGCTTCTTTTATAAATCTACCAGCATTTTCAACAGCTTGCTTCTGATCTGCCTGATACGACATAAATGGCATATCTGCAACAAGTAACGAATCCGGATTAGCTCTTGATACGGCTTTGGTATGATGTATCATTTCATCCATTGTTACAGGTATAGTATCCTTGTATCCGAGAATTATAGATGAAAGTGAATCACCAACAAGAATCAAATCAATATCTACCTGATTAATAATTGTTGTCATCCAATAATTGTAAGAAGTAAGCGCAACAATTCTTTTTACTCCTTTCATGTCTTGAATCACCGTAGCCGTTTTCTTCATCACATTATCCTTATAAATGTTACATTTTTGTAAATATATCTGAGGAAACAGGTTTATAGTATTGAGTGCCTCCTCGCATGTCCTTTATCGTTTTAATTAAATCGCTAAGGTCTATCTTACTATTAACAAAATCTATCCGGTCTGTATCCACAAAAAGCAACGGGCTGTCTTTATATAGAAAAAAGAAATGGTTATATGCCTTATTAAGATCTTCTATATATGTCTGGGAAATTCCAATTTCGGATTGCTTTCCTCTGTTTTTTATGCGTTGAATTAAAACTGAGGTAGATGCTTGAAGGTATATCACTAAATCAGGCGCAGGAATCCTCTTAGCCAGCAGAGGTTCAAGATGATTATACAATACCAATTCATCCTCATTAAGATTAAGATACGCAAATATTCTATCCTTCGCGAATAAATAATCACACACAACAGCCCTTTTGAAAAGTTCTCGTTGCAATATTTTTTGCTGCTGGCTATATCTTGAGAGAAGAAAGAAAATCTGAGTTTGAAAGGCATATTCTTCTGCATTACCATAAAATTTCTCCAGAAATGGATTTTCTTCACTTCTCTCAAGAACCAGTTTCCCATTAATCTCTTTTGACAGCTCTCTAGCAAGAGAAGTCTTCCCTACACCAATAGTGCCTTCAACAACAATATACTTTCCTTCTAACATTTACCCTATTTTCCTAACAATCTGTTCTTCTGTTATCTCATCCAGCAACTGTTTCACAGACTTTCCAAGAACAGGATGTATAAAATTCCCGATAATCTCAGCTAAAGGAGCCAGCACAAATACTCTTTTATGCGCTTGAGGATGAGGAATTTTCAAAACCTGTTCATTCAAAACAATGTCCTTAAAAAAAATTATATCTATATCTATTTCCCGAGGACCCCAAACAAAGGAATGCTCTCTTCCTATAGAAAGCTCAATATCTTTAATGATCTTCAATAAGTTTTTAGGCTCAATATCTGTCTCAACTTCAACTGCGCAATTCAAAAACCACGGCTGTTTCTCTATGCCAACGGGACTTGTTTTATAAAATGAAGAACACTTCTTGACCTCAATCTGCTGGCTTTGAGACAACAGGCGAATAGCTTCCTGAATATTTGCCTTGCGATTTCCCATATTTGAACCAAGGCTTAAATATACACACATTTTAAATTCCAAAAACACTTTAGTATTAAGTCATAAGGATTAAGAATTAAGTAAAGGCATCATATACTACAAACTTAATCCTTAGAGCGAAGCGTCTTAATCCTTAATCCTATTTAACACATCTTTCATATCATAAAGTCCTGCTCTTTGGGTGCTGATAAATTTTATCGCTTTAATAACTCCTTGTGCAAATGTATCTCTCGTGGTAGCGATATGCTTTAGTTCTATTCTTTCGCCAGTTCCTCCAAATATAACTGTATGCTCTCCAACTATATCGCCTGCTCTAACAGCATGTATTCCAATCTCATTTTGCTTTTTTTCTCCAACGAATCCTCTTCTGCCATAGACAGCCACATCCTCAAGCTGTCTACCTTTCACTTTTGAAATAATTTCAGCAAGAGTTTTTGCTGTGCCGCTTGGAGCATCCTTCTTAAATCTATGATGAGCCTCTATAATCTCCACGTCATATTCATCTCCTAATATGCTTGACGCTTGCTCAACAAGTTTACACAAAAGATTAACACCAACACTCATATTTGAAGAAACAAGACAGGCAACTATATGAGAGATATTTCTTATCTCAGATAACGCTTCGACTCCCAACCCGGTAGTGCCGACAATTAACGCTTTCTTATATTTTGCACAGGCACTGGCAGAAGCAAGAACTCCGTCTGTGGATGAAAAATCAACCACAACATCTGCATCCTTTATAACGTCCTTAATACATGAACTCACCTTTACGCCTGATTTATCAATGCCTGCTATTACGCCGACATCTTTTCCTATGTCTGAATGAGATAGAATCTCAACTGCTCCGCAAAGATGCAAATCTTTTTGAATGGAGAGGAGATTTATTATTCTCCTGCCCATTCTCCCGCATGCACCATTAACAATTACATTAATCATGACAAAACTCCTATGTCAGTCAATACTCCTCTCAATTTTTCCCTGTTTCCCTTCTCTATCTCGCAAAGAGGCAGTCTTAATTGAGGACTAATCTTCCCCATCATTCCAAGAGCTGTTTTTACAGGTATTGGATTTGTTTCATAGAATAATGCCTTAAATAGAGGAAACAAGTTAAAATGAATTTTTCTGGATTCTTCTAAATTACCATTCAAAAAACTCTTTACCATCATAGCCATGTGTTTTGGAACTACATTTGCCGCGACTGATATTACTCCTTTTGCTCCAAGCGCCATCATAGGCAAGGTTAGAGCGTCGTCTCCTGAAAGAACAGTTATATCACACAGACCTATTATATCGCTGACCTGATCCAAGCTCCCGCTTGCTTCCTTTATACCAATAATATTATCAATCTTTGAAAGCTCAGCAACTGTCTTGGGCAGAATACTTATGCCTGTTCTTGAAGGCACATTATACAGTATGATAGGGATATCCACTGCCTTTGCTATCTTCTCATAATGTAAGTACTGTCCTCTAGGAGTTGGTTTATTATAGTATGGAGTAATCAGTAATGCTCCATCTGCTCCAGCGCCTTTGGCGGATCTTGTAAGTGCCAGAGCTTCTTCAGTACTATTTGAACCTGTTCCTGCAATTACAGGAACTCTCTTATTAACAATATCAATAACTAATTTTATCATGTATTCCTGCTCTTTGTGAGTAAGCGTAGCTGCCTCTCCTGTACATCCACATGGAAGGATCGCACTTGTGCCCTCTGAAATATGAAACTCGATAAGCTCTGATAATCTCTGTTCGTCAATCTTATCATCTTTAAATGGTGTAACTATTGCAACTATTGACCCTTCAAACATGTTCTCTCCTCCACTATAATTATACCTCTAACTTGAATATTATTTCTGTATATCCTATTCCAATTCTGTCATTATGTCTAAGACGATGTCTCTTTATCTTTACAGCATTAACCCTGGTTCCTCCCTTACTAACCAAATCATAGAGAATGTACCCCTCTTTTTCAGGCCTGATTTTTGCATGCAGTCTGGATGCCCTGGGCTCTTTAATCCTAATGTCACAGGTATCGCTCCTTCCAATAAAAAATTCTTTATCAGAGTGCAATTTATGCTCTTCTAAAAACCCATGCTGACTTCTAGCAATTAATCTGGCAGAAGGCAGGGAAAGGGCTTGTTCAACACTCCCTTCAGGAATTTTAGTGAATAATTCGTGTTTTTGTTCATCTATCTTCAACCGTTCTTTTTTTTCTTTAACAATATCTCTTCCTGCTTTGCCAAAATGGAATATGTAAAGAACTATCCAATAAATAAATAAAGCGCCTACTACAGGACCTATAATTAAGAAAAATAATCCTACAGGATGCTCTATTACGAATCTTTCAATTTTACTAACAGCAAAAGCATGCTGGCAAAATGCCAACACAATAAAAACCACACTTGAAATAAAAACCAATAACTTATGTTTCATATCGCCTCTGGATAAATTCTAGCATACAGCGTATAGGTGCGCAATAGAAAAGGGAGATTATTTTATCTTTAAAAATGCTTCTATAAATTTATCAATATGTCCATCCATAACTGCCTGGACATTTCCTGCTTCAGCGCCTGTTCTGTGATCCTTAACAAGAGTATAAGGCTGGAATACATATGAACGGATCTGAGAACCCCATTCTATCTTCTTCTTATCTTTATTGTATTCTTGCATTTCTTCTTCCTTCTTTCGCCTGTGGTATTCAACGAGCCGCGCTTTTAGAACTTTCATTGCAGTCAACTTGTTTTTAAGCTGAGAGCGTTCATTCTGGCATTGTGTGACTATGCCTGTTGGCAGATGTGTAATACGCACAGCAGAGTCAGTGGTATTGATATGCTGTCCTCCATGACCGCTTGCACGGTAAGTATCAATTCTTAGATCGTCTTCCTTAATATCAACATCAATTTCGTCTTCCACCTCCGCAATTACATCAACTGAACAGAATGAGGTATGTCTTCTTTTGTTCGCGTCGAATGGAGATATTCTTACAAGCCTGTGCACACCTATTTCCGAACGCAGGTAGCCATATGCGTAATCACCCTTAATCATAATCGTCACGGTTTTTATACCAGCTTCTTCACCTGCCAGAATGTCCGCGATCTCTGTTTTAAAACCTCTTCTTTCCGCCCACTTGATATACATTTTCAGCAGCATCTCTACCCAGTCGCACGCTTCCGTCCCTCCTGCGCCTGAATGAAGAGTCATAATAGCGTTATTTCCGTCATACTTACCGCTTAAAGTCAATTTCAATTCAAAACTTTTATAATCCTTCTCCAGTTTTTCAAGTTCCTCGGTAATCTCAGAAGAGATTGTATTATCCTTCTCTGATAAGGCGAGCTCAACCAGTTCTAAAGCGTTATCTGTTTCTCTAATGAGAATATCAAGAGGCGCAGTAACACCTTTTAGGATTTTGATCTGTTTTATAATACTGGCGGCTTTTTTGTTATCTGACCAGAAGCCCGGCTTTGAAGTTTCTTTTTCTAACTGCTTTATTTCTTCCTGTTTCTTGGGGTAGTCAAAGATACACCTTTGCGTGATCCAAATTTCCCCTCAATATATCCAATCTCTGTTTTAGATGCTCCATGCTAAACTCCAAAATACTTTAGTATTAAGTCATAAGGATTAAGAATTTAAGTAAAAAAACACCACACATTATAAACTTAATCCTTAGAGCGAAGCGTCTTAATCCTTAATCCTGCTTTTACCTTTCATAAATAACCGTGATCTTCCTCTCCCCAAGCACCTCGTCGTCAGTATCAAAAGTTCCGTTCCCATTCTTATCCAGAATTGACTGACCTGTGCAGATTATTTTGAACACATTGGATTTTGTTGTAATGAGGTTGGAGATAGGTTTGAATTCATCAATGTCAATGCCAGTTACATCAAGAATTTCGCCGATATTATGAAATGGTTTAGCATAGCCAACAATAGCGTTTGCTAGGGTAGAATCTACATCTTTTAGCCCCTGAAGTACAAGTGTGTTTGCTGTATTTATATTCAATCTTCCATAAGTCTTTGAGGCTGGTGTGAGGAGAATATAATCAAAGTATGTTGAGTCTGAACTAACATCTGGAGCCAGAAGAGCGACATTCAAAGTAGTATCTGATACAACAACCTGTCCAAACCTAGCGCCATAATCCGTGCCAGGAGTAATAATTGCAGTATCGTTGCCTACTCTCACCCTCATTGCCCCGCCTTCCCTGCCATAAACATACATGATATAGGTATCCGCTTCAAACCTATCTATCGTTGTGTACCATGTCCATGTATCCTCTGTTGAACTTGCTGAACTGGCTGCCTTAAACCAGTACAGGTCTCCGGGATTTGTAGAACGCGCTATCTCTGAGGTTGGTATTACCTCTGGAGAAGAGCCCCAATTTGAATCTGGATGATATCCAAACTCCGCGTCAAGCCGCCTTCCCGAAATAGTAATCCTGTCCGCAATATTCTTTATTCTTGCCTCAGTATCCCCAATATTAGTCCATGCAGTTTTGCTGTAGGATACATCCGCAATCTCTCCTATGTTTGCGAAAGGAGAGTTTTTAACTTTGATAGTATTAGATGAAGAATAATTGCTGTTTGCAGACGTTGGAGTTCCTCTGTCTGCACCTGTGTACACCAGCCATGTATCAAAAATTCCTGAATCATTCAGTACATCCGTTCCCAAATAAGTCGGGTCATTCCTTTCCATAGAATAAAAATCATTATCCTGTATTATCTGA
This sequence comes from bacterium, assembly GCA_018812485.1. Taxonomy (NCBI): domain Bacteria; species bacterium. The sequence goes on from JAHJDO010000058.1 coordinate 20,749, forward strand.
CTATCCCATAGAACCTGATCAACGATATGTCCCGCGGGATTGCCTGTGGTTGGGGCGATAGGTCCGTCATAAAGCCGCAGAGGACTATCCACTAAAACCGTATCACAAAGAATATCATCCAGAACGTCATTCGTAAAACCAAGCTGATAAACCCTAGCTGAAGTTGCGCTGGTATATGTATTTGTAAAATAGATACCGTTATTATATACCTCAGAACCGTTATCAATAGTTGAATCATCCCTATCTATTGCAAGAACTATTGTATCTCCACCGCTACTGTCTCCCATTGCAGCAATACTTGTCCCGCTTGGAATAGTCCCAACCTGACCATTTGGAAATTCAAGATGCCAGCCGTCCATTGTAACTGCATTTTCGGAAATATTCACAAGCTCAACATATTCGCAGTCCGGGGACTGGGAGAGGTCAACGCGGTACCATGTGTCAGTTGCGTTAGCCGTCTTTATATTAAGCTTGAATATTCCACCTGTGATAACTACTGTATCTCCAGTCGTTGTATCGGGTAGAGGTTTTCCTGTATTATCAGACCAAGAGCCAATTCCATCAGGATAAACAGAGTAATCTACATTTCCTCCAGAAAGTCCGTAAATACGTACTTTATATGTTCCATTAGTAATGCCTGACCAACTCCATATGCCAGTATCAAATGAAGCAGTTGGTTGGCTTGTCCAAGTAGAAGCAGCGTACGCCCATCCAGGACTACCCGAGCCGTCATCATTACATTCTGCAGTAGCAGGTGCATCCTCCCTGAACACAGGTCTTACCATAACCTCATTTATTCTTATGCCTTCAACGCCGTAGCGGGTAAGTACAATGCCAGTCGGGTCTTCAATATCAATTCGTGTTGAGCCGTTATCACGGTCTCTAAAATCAATTATGTTAACTGCCATCTGCGCAAGCTCTGCTGTTGTAGCAGAAGTTCCCCAATAATCAAAGGCGTCCCTCAGAGTTGAATATAATTCCATTGCAGAGCTTACTGCGTTGATGTTTAAGCGCGCAAGTCCTGAATCCGTAAGGTTTTTGTCAGAAGAAAAGGTCGTGATGTATGAATCAAACAAAGCGTATTCATCACCATCTATCCCTGCAAGTGAAACGATCTCGGCAGGAGTCAGATAAGGCGTATCAGCGCTGAGATTGCTGGAATCAGTGTATGGGCTGGCAATATAAAACTCTGCGGAATCATCTGTCCCCTCATCCCCTTCGTCAGCCCCATCAGTCCCAGCAGGGTCATTGTCTCCATCATTATCTATCCCGTCATTATTAAGTATGACACTATCTGCATTATCGTCATAACCCGAAATCCCGGAATGGCCATCTGTCCCATAGCGCACATTTATAATTTCTTGACCACTAACGCTGGCAACATCGCAAACAGGATCAATATTTATTTCGCCTGTCGTCCATCCTTCGTTTCCCAAAGAACCGTCCTTATAACCAGCTGTATTTATATTTATCTTGCCTGACTCATCCAGAACCAGAACAGCGTATCTGCCAATCAGGTGACCCTGCGAATCCTTCAGATATATCCAGTGAGAATCTGAGCCGGCAGGCATTCCTCCTAAATTACTAGAAACTATGTCATCATCATTGTTTACACATGAATCTGCAGTTAATTGGTTAAACTCTGAAGCGAAATTACTATTAATGCCAAAAAGAGGAGAATCATACCCCCAGTCATCCCCGTACCAGTCATATCCTTCATAACTGCAAAAAGCTGGCGGCTGATTAGATGGGTCGCCATCCTTTTTCAACACACCAATCGCATGCTGAATACCTGCTCTTGCAACATAATCCGCTTTTATCCCATTCATATAATTGGCTGCTGCGCGCTGGTCCATTATCATGCTGTATGAAAAAGCTGCAGCAATAGAAGCAAGAACAGCCATAATGGAGACAACTATTATGAGGGCAATACCATTTTTATTAGGGCAAATCCGAAATCCTAAATCCGAAATTCTAAACCCCGTTTTTAACATTTGTATTTTTGTCATTTGATATTGTTTCGTATTTCGTGCTTCGTGCTTCGAATTTAATGCTTTTGTAATCATTCTGCTCCCGGCATAAACACAGTGGTCTCAAATGTCTGAGTGTCTTCTCTCGCCTCTTCATCCCTTGTTTTGAGAACTATCTTTATTTTCTTTGGTAAGCCGTCAGCATATCCATCAATTGGATATTGATCCTTAAGAGAATCCCAGTTTACCTGGGAATCCGCATCAACATTGTTATAGTAATAATAAAAGCGAAGTCCTGCCACCGCAAGGCCAAGTGGATTATCATTAGTAGACCCGGAATATGTCTCATAAATAAAATCAGCAGTTACTCTACGATGCTGCATAAGTTCCGTGTCATCCTTTACCCAGTAACCTAATTCACACAGATCAGACTTAGTAGTGTTTCCAGACTCTTCTAAATCGGACTTTGGATATAGAGGAGCGACAAAAAATAGTTCATCCTTAGTGCTTCTTGTTCCCTTTACCTTAGATTCTGATTCATCCACTCCAAGCATGTATATCTTTCTCGCCTCATTGACCATTGCACAGGAGATCTCTCTTGACATCATTTCCAGAATTGCTCTTGCATTCTGATACCGCTCCATCCTCACATTGCCCTTTGTCCATGAATCAGTGCCGCCTTTAAAAATAGTGTAAATGCCTGTTATCAATAAAGCCAGAACTGCTGTTGTAATCATGATTTCAATCAATGTAAAAGCACGGCAGTCATTGGCTGTAATTTTTAATTTTGAATTTTGAATTTTGAATTTCATTTTACTTAACATAAAGCGTTGTAAATTCCTCAATTCTGGTATCGCCTCCATCATTGGAATAAATCAATACAGATGCCCTGTATAGATTCTCAACATTCATAAGATTATTAAGATTAGTAACTGTCCGTACCCATGAAAACGAAGGATATTCTGAAAAAATTGTGTTACTTGTTGTGCTGTCTATGGGTTTACTCTGCTCAATATCACTCATTTTCTGCTGACCGAGAAATGTCATCATTGTGTGATCACCAGCATGCTTGCTTGCCCTGAGACCTACAGGGAACATTTGAATAAGTCCAAGAAGAGCGATAGACAGAATAGCCATTGAAATAACAAGTTCAAGAAGACTGAAAGCACGAGTAGAGCAAATCCGAAACAAATTTAAAATTCTAATTCTCAAAATTCTAAACATTATCTTCGTTTCACTCATTATTCTCTACTCGTTTTTATCCTGCCTGTAATTCCTGTTATTCCAATACATGAGGTGTCTTCATGTGTTCCATCACTAATCAAAATTGCTGACCCATCAGTCTTTGATGCCCCACCTGTAGGTGTAAAATAAATGTATTTTACAGTAAGAGCAGCTGGATCTGAATCATTCGGAAATGGAACCCCATTAGGACTGTATACAGGCAAACCTCCAGTTACTCCATCTGTCATAATTATTGTCTTAGGCAAAGTTTTCCAGTTAGTTACAGAGCCTCCTTCATCATAGTCATCAGGATCCCAGTAAATTTTTACCGCGTATCCAAGGTTGTGTGCATCCGTATTGAAGTTAAAAAGAACCGCGCACTTTTTTCTTCTCTTTATCGCATGACTGCGCGCAGTGCGAAGAACGGAAACAACCATCTGCGCTCCGCTCTTTATCCTGGAATTTCTTGTAAACTGGACAAAGGAGGGGATTGCCGCAACAAGCATAATGCCCATGATTGCAAGCACTATCATTAATTCCACTGCTGTAAAAGCGCGAGTAGAACAAATCCGAAATCCGAATATCGAAACTCGAAACAAATTTAAAATTCTAATTTTCAAAATTCTAAACCCTGTTTTGAACATTTGGATTTGGGTCATTTGATATTGTTTCGTATTTCGTGCTTCGTGCTTCGAATTTAATCTTTTATTTGCCATTCTTAGTCTGTCCCCGTATCCCAACATGTTATATCATCATCTCCACCACTGTCATTGGTTTTATCTTTACCATAAGACCAGAGATCATAACTACGATTATTAAGTGGATTATGGTAAGTAGCAGAGGTGTCTCCAGGGGCTCTATATTGATATTTTGTTCCATAAGGATCATTGGGAATATCCTTTGAAAGATAAGGTCCGCGTCCATTAGTTCCTACTGCCTGTAACATTCTCTCTAATTCAGGGATATTTCCATTTACATTAATACTACCATGTAAGTCTTCTCCACTTTGCCCTGGATATATCCCATAATCCGTCTGATACATTGCTAACGCGTTCTCAAGGCTGTGAATGTCCGCTCTTGCACGTGTTTTCTTCGCCTTGTCAATCTGCTTCATAAAGTTCGGCATTACAATACCTGCAAGAAGCACAATGATGCCTATTACAACCAAAAGCTCAATAAGCGTGAACCCCGCCCCGAAAGCTTTCGGGACAATTTTTAATTTTGAATTTTTAATTTTAAATTTCATTTCCCCTCCTCTAAAAATTAATTGTCTCTGATATGCCCTTGCTGCTTCCATCAGTTATTGTGTAGCTGCCTCCTTCCTCTGCTGGTGTATATACATAATCTCCTCCCCAGGGATCTTTCGGAACTGCTTTGCTTAGATATTTCCCCGATACAAGAACAGCAATGCTCGCAGGAAGGTCTCCGCCATTATCAGCTCTGAAAAGATCAACGCTTTTTCTTAAGAGCACCACATCTGCCTGCGCCTTTCCCATCTTGGATTTCTCAAGTCCTTTAAAATAATTAGGCACTATTATTGAAGCAAGCAATGTGATAATTGCCACTACAACCAATAACTCAATAAGGGTGAAACCACGGCAGCCTGTCCCGAAAGCTTTCGGGACAATTTTTAATTCTGAATTTTTAATTTTGAATTCCATCTCCACCTCCTTTTCATCCCCATATTACTATAAAGCAACATTTATGCCAAATATTATTAAAAGCAAATCCGAAATCCGAATATCGAAATCCTAAACAAATTCTAAATTCAAATTTTCGAAATTTCAAACTGTTTTGAATTTTGTATTTTGGTCATTTGATATTGTTTCGTGCTTTGTGCTTCGAATTTCGTGCTTTTCCCTTCCCATGTGTGCGGTTTTTCTCACTGGCAAACTAACAGTAAAACTTGTTCCCTTTCCAACTTCCGATTGAACGGAGATATCTCCATTAAGACTTTTTATTAATGACTTACAGATGTAAAGTCCAAGTCCTGTCCCCTTTCCCGTCTCTTTTGTAGAAAAAAACGGAGTAAATATTCCCTTTAAATTTTCAGGCGCAATCCCACAGCCTGTGTCAGTGAAAACAATTTCTATTCGAGATGCCTCTGCGTCAGCATCTGTATATATCGTAAGTCTCCCACTATCTCCCATAGATTGATAGGCATTAGCAATTATATTCAAAAATACCTGTTTCAACTGATCTGGGTTGGCTTTTATCTTTGGTAATCTTATAGCATATTTTTTCTCTACTTTTATGCCTGAAAATTTCTGAATGTCCTCTGATTGGCTCTCAAAAGAACTCAGCGTATCGTCAAGCACCTCATTAACATCAATCATATCCACATCCTTATCCTTGGATACTGAAATTCTGGAAAACTGGAGTAAATCAGTAACAAGTTTATTAATGCGGTCTGTTTCTTGAAAAAGAATTCCAATTTGCTCTGATACTCCAGAACTCTGCTTCTTAAAAGCATTTTTGAGAAAAAACGCTGCATTATTAATAATCGCAAGAGGATTCCTGATTTCATGCGCCAGCTTTGCCGATATTTCTCCCATAGAGGAGAGCTTGTCCCGCTCCATAAGTTCAAACTCTGTATCAAGCAATTCCTTGTTGAGCTTCTTTAGCTCTGCCGTCCTATCCTCTACTCTTTTTTCTAGCTCCTGAGACCATTTTTTAAGCTGTTCCCTTGAGTTAACAAGGGGTTGCAAGCTCCTCTCTTGAATAAGGGGTTCTTGAACAGGGGGTTTAAACCCCCTGTTCAAGGCTGTGGATTGCAACCCTTTGTTCAAAGATCCAAATATCGGCTGAATGATAATTTTCCATATAAAGATAGAGGCAACAACCCCCAGAGAAAAAAAGATAACTGCAATAAAAAAATCCCTGTACTGAAGAAGAGGAGCCTTCCATACAATCACAGCAACGTATATAAGAAAAATGGCTAACCCGGTTAGTATAAATAGGTATGCAAGCCGCGAAAACAGAGAAAAAAGTTTATCTTTTAATTCCATATAACTTCATCTTCTCATAGAAATGGCGCCTGCTTATGCCGGCTTTCTTTGAAGCAAGGGATATATTTCTATTTGTCTTTTTTAATATATTGATTAAAAACCCCTTTTCAAAGGCAGTTCGTGCTTCACGAAATTTCTCTCCTGTAATTGCAGGGATGTGGGCAGGTTGAAAACCTATCCCCGCAGGCAAATCCTCAGGAAGAATACATGACCCTTCCTGCAAGGTTACTGCGCGTTCAATTACATTTTCCAGCTCTCTAACATTACCCGGCCAGTCAAAATTTACAAGCAAATCCATGGTTTCAGAAGAAATTCGTTTAGGCACTACTCCCTTGGATTTTAGGGGATTATACTTTTCTAAAAAGTGCTTTACTAAAAGAGCTATATCATCTTTCCTTTCTCTAAGAGGAGGCATGTCAATAGCAATTACATTTATTCTGTAATATAAATCTTCCCTAAACAGGCCCTCTTTTATACGGGCTTCTAAATTCTTGTTAGTTGCGCTTATAATCCTCACATCAACCTTAATTTGCCGAGTCCCTCCCACTCCTCTAAATTCTCCATCCTGAAGAACGCGCAATAATTTCATCTGTGTGTCTAAAGAAAGATCTCCTATCTCATCAAGAAAAATAGTCCCTTTATCAGCCGCCTCAAATATTCCTTTTCTACTGCTTATAGCACCTGTAAATGCGCCTTTCTCATGACCAAATAATTCACTTTCCAACAGATTCTCCGGCAAAGCTCCGCAATTTATAGCAAGAAACTTGTTGTTCTTACGCTGACTGTTATAGTGAATTGCACTGGCTATTAACTCCTTACCAGTTCCGCTCTCCCCTCTTATTAGTATAGCAGCATTGGCTTTAGAGACCTTTTGCACCAGCTGATAGACCTCCTGCATTTTCTTATTATTCCCTATTAATCCCCTAAAGCTAAATTTTTCTTTCAGCTGATTATGTAAATACGAATTTTCGCTTATCAGCTTTTCGTGTTCTACCGCCCTACGCACAGAGAAAAGAATCTCCTCTGGCATGCATGGTTTCTTTATATAATCATAAGCTTCAAGCTTTACTGCATCAATTGCTGAATCCACTGTAGCATGCCCTGTAATAATTATAACAGGCGTTTCATTGTTCTTCTTTCTCACGGTTGACAACAGAGTCATTCCATCCATACAAGGCATCTTTATATCAGTGATTATTAAATTGAATTGCTCGGTATCTAAAATTTCTATGGCTTCTTTTCCATCGCCACATACTCTGACATCATAGCCATGCTGATGAAGGATAGCAGAAAGTGTCTTCTGCATATTTAGTTCATTATCTACAACTAAAATTCTTGATTTTTGCATAATATTTTAAAATTCGAAGCACGAAATACGAAACAATATCAAATTACCAAAATACAAATACTCAAAACAATGTTTTGGATTTTGAAAATTCGAATTTAGAATTTGTTTCGAGTTTCAATATTCGGATTTCGGATTTGTTCATTCCTTATACAATCGCTGTAGCCAGCTTAATTAAGGGTAAGAATAACGCAACAACTATAAAACCCACAACCCCCCCCATACCTACAATCATAATTGGCTCTATTGCGCTTGTCAAAGCTGCTACTGCGGCATCTACTTCTTGATCATAAGCATCTGCTACTTTAAGCAGCATCTTATCTAAGGCTCCTGTTTCTTCTCCAACATCCACCATATTGGTAACCAGCGGCGGAAATATCCCGCTTGCTTGAAGGGGGCCTGCTATTGATTCTCCTTCTCTGACACTATCACGAACAGACGCCATTGCCTGAGCTATCACGTCATTGCCTGATGTATCCTTTACAATTGTAAGCGCCTGAAGTATTGGAACCCCGCTTCCGATCAGGGTTGCAAATGTTCTTGCAAATCTGCCAATAGCTGTTTTTCTGGCCAAAGGACCAATAATAGGGATATACAATTTAAGTTTATCTGAATAATACAGCCCTTTCCGTGTTTTTCTAATAAGCTTGTATATTATAAATAGTCCAACTAATGATCCTAGAACAACAAGAATATTTCTCCAATCCTTGAAAACATCCGACATTTTTAGCAGCATTACAGTAGCGCCCGGCAACTCTGTATTAAAATCTTCAAACATCTTTTTAAAGGTTGGTATAACTACTATAATCAAAAAAGTAAGTATTCCTGCAGCCGCAACAGTAACGAGTATAGGATAAACCATAGCAGATTTAATCTTCTTTTTTAATGCTTCCTCTTTTTCTGAAAACTCGGCCAACCTTTCCAAAACTGCCTCTAAAATCCCGCCAACTTCACCAGCTTTTATCATATTAACAAAAAGTTTTGAAAAGCTTTTGGGATATTTGGTAAGCGCATCTGAAAACGTAGCACCTCCTTCAATATCTGCAGCTATCCCTGAGAAAGTTTCTTTCATAATACCAGGTTTAGCCTGATCCTTCAGAACATTAAGACTCCTCAATAAAGGAAGCCCTGCGCCAAGCAAGGTTGCCAATTGTCTGACAAAAACTGCTAACTGTCTGGGTTTTATTCTATCACCAATTCCTGGCAGTTTAATCTGAATATTCATACTTGTAGGACTACCAGCCTTTGCTGATTTAGCAGATGTTGAAGTACCAGAAGCTGGAGACTTTTCATAAACCTTCGTAGGGAAATATCCCATATCTCTTATCTGGGATATTGCCAAAGTAGAAGTTTCTGCCTCAACACTTCCACTTATCTCTTTACCGCGATTATTCATCGCAACATAAGCATAAACAGCCATATACTATATCTCCACTCCCTGTGTCTCTCTTGCTACTTCCTCAATGGTAGTGATGCCCATCCATATCTTCCTTAATCCATCTTCCCTCAACATTGACATCCCTTTTTCGTGAGATTTTTTTCTAAGGTCACCAGCAGTTGCCTTATCAACAATAAGAGTTCTTATTTCATCATTAACAACAAGTATCTCAAAAATACCTATTCGCCCCTTATATCCAATACCATTGCATATTTCGCATCCTTTGCCCCTATAAAACTTCTTGCCTTTCACGTCCCCAGACTTAAGTCCAATTAAGGATAATTCTTTCACATCTGGAGAATACTCTTCTTTGCAGCTAGAACATATTTTCCTAACAAGTCGTTGCGCAACAATAGCCTCCAGCGTTGATGTTATAAGAAAAGGCTCAATGTCCATATCAATAAGCCTGACAATCGTACTAGCTGCATCATTAGTATGTAACGTGCTCAGCACTAAATGCCCTGTAAGTGAAGCCTGAATAGACATTTCTGCAGTCTCCAGATCGCGGATCTCTCCTACTAAAATCTTATCAGGATCCTGTCTCAATATACTTCTGAGACACTTGGAAAAAGTTAAACCTATATGGGCCCTTATTTGCACTTGTATAATACCTGCCAAATCATACTCAACAGGGTCTTCTGTGGTAATTATCTTGTCTTCCGGAGAATTAATTTCTCCTAAAGCAGAATAAAGAGTTGTAGTCTTGCCACATCCTGTTGGGCCTGTGACGAGAATAATGCCATTAGGCTTTTTAATTAAATTTCTTAATATCCTTAAATCTTCCTCTAAAAGCCCTACCTGCTCCAGAGAGAGCATAACGGCTCCTCTATCCAATATCCGTATCACAACACTTTCTCCATGAGTTATTGGTAAAGTTGATATACGAAGGTCTACTTCTCTTCCACCCATATTAAGCTGGATTCTTCCATCCTGGGGCAATCTTCTCTCTGCAATGTCCATTCCTGCCATGACCTTAATCCTGGAAGTTACTGCTAAAGCCAAATGCCTAGGCGGCGGAATCATTTCATAAAGCATTCCATCCACACGATATCTGATCTTAAATTGGTCTTCAAACGGCTCAAAATGCAGATCACTAGCCTTATCCTTTATTGCCTGAATAAGCACTAAATTAAGCAATTTAACTACAGGAACCTGATGCGCAAGCTCCTGAAGAGTTGCTACATCATGAACATCTTCATCCTCATCCTCAATGCTCCCCTTGATTTCTATGGCTCCTGTTTCCATGCCTTTTAACACGTCCTGAACAGTCTCTGTTTTTTCCCCATAATATTTAAAAATAGCCTCTTCAATATCTTTCTCATTGCTTACCATACCCCTTACTTCACATTCTAACATGAACCGCAAATCGTCTAAGACGTTAATATTTAAAGGATCCGACATAGCTATATACAGAATATTCTCTTCCATTTTTACAGGAATAATCTTATATACTTTCGCGATTGGAGCTGAAACCTTTTCCAAAACTTCTGGAGGGATATTCATTTCAGGTAGATTTGCAGCAGGCATTCCGGTTTGCGCCCCTAATGTAGACAAGATATCTGCTTCTGTCACAAAACCAAGATCTACCAAAATTCTGCCAAGCAAGCCGCCGGATTTTTGTTGCTCATTCAGAGCAAGTTCTAACTGCTCAGATGTTATTAGCCCCTTCTCAAGTAATAACTGTCCAATAGGCTTCTTTTTGCTAGACATTTCCCGTCTCTCCAGCCTTCGCTTCAGCATCTGCTACACTATAACAACGCGTAATATACTCTTCATAGCTTATTATTTTACTGTTGTAAAGCATTGTTAGAGAATCATCCATTGTTTTCATGCCAAGCTTTTTCCCTGTTTGAATGGATGAAATTATTCTATAGCTCTTCTTTTCCCTTATTAAATTCTTTATAGCTGAAGTAGCAACCATTATCTCATAAGATGCTATTCTTCCCCCTGTGGTTCTAGGAATCAATTGCTGGGAAATTACTGCCACAAGAGACTCAGACAATTGTGTCCTTATTTGTTCCTGCTGCGCAGTAGGAAAAGCATCTACTATTCTGTCAATTGTAGCTGCAGCGCCTGTTGTATGCAAGGTTGCAAATACCAGATGCCCAGTTTCTGCGGCTGAAATAGCTGCCTCCATTGTAGCTAGGTCTCTCATCTCTCCCACCATTATAATATCTGGATCCTGTCTTAGTGCCCTGACAAGAGCTTCGGAGAACGAAGGGACATCCACCCCCAATTCTCTCTGAGACATAACACCATTGTGATGAGTGTGGTAATACTCTATAGGATCTTCAACTGTTATTATATGAGCATCTCTATTTCTCGCTATATAATCAATCATTGTGGCAAGTGTTGTTGTCTTACCACAACCAGTTGGACCAGTCACCAGAATTAGACCACGCTGTCTGTACATAAGCTGTTTAACTTGCTCTGCCAATCCTAGCTCCTCAAATGTCAGAAGCTTCATAGGTATAAGTCTCATTGCAATTGAAGTATTCCCTCTTTCTTTATAAATAGCTACACGGAATCTTGCTATATCTCCAAAAGAAAAACCAAAATCTGTTCCTCCCATCTCTTGTAATTTTTGCTGATGATGTTCTGAGGTAATACTTTTCATTAACTTCTCCGTGTTCTCGTTTGTCAGCTCCTCAAAATCAAGAACATCCAGTCTTCCATCTATGCGCAAAACAGGAGGCTTACCTACTACTAAGTGTATGTCAGAAGCATTCCTGTCTACAACGATTTTCAGCAGTTCATTCATCTCCATTTTATACTGCTCCTTCCAATTCTACATCTTTTTGAGTTACTCGTTCCACCTCAGAAAGCGTAGTCATTCCAATTACAACTTTCTCCAATCCGTCTTGCCTTAGAGTCTTCATACCAAATTCACACGCCTTTTCTCTAATTTGTGAACTTGAAGCCCTCTTAAGAATCAACGCACGAATTTCACTATTAAGCACAAACAATTCGAAAATACCTATCCTCCCTTTATAACCTGTATGAGAGCACTTTGGACACCCTTTACCTTTATAGAACTGTGTTTTACCCATATCTTTTTTCTTAAATGCCCTTTCTAATTGTAAAATTTCATCTTCCCTTGGAGTGTATGTTTCTTTGCATTCTGGGCAGATTGTTCTGACCAATCTCTGTGCAAGAACTGCCTGAATCGATGAAGCCACCAAGAAAGGCTTTATTCCCATATCAATAAGCCGTGTTACTGCGCTGGGAGCATCATTAGTGTGAAGCGTAGAGAACACCAGATGTCCTGTTAAAGCAGATCTTATAGCAATTTCCGCTGTTTCATTATCGCGAATCTCTCCAATCATTATAATATCCGGAGCCTGTCTCAATATAGACCTTAAAACATTAGCAAATGTCAGTCCAATTTCGCTTTTTACATTAACCTGATTGATCCCTGTTAATTGGTATTCAACAGGGTCTTCAACTGTTATTAATTTTCTGTCCGGCTGATTTATCTTATTGAGAGCCGCATAAAGAGTTGTTGTTTTACCACTACCTGTTGGACCTGTGACAAGAATAATACCATTAGGCGATGCAATCAGAGATTCAAATCTTTTCATATCCTCCTTTAAAAACCCAAGTTCAGCCATGCCCAGTAATAAACTGGTTTTATCGAGGATTCTTAATACGACACTTTCCCCATGTATCGCAGGCAGTGCCGATACACGCAAGTCAATATCTTTCCCCAATAAAGTTAATCCTATTTTACCATCCTGAGGAAGTCTCTTTTCTGCAATGTTCATACCGGACATAATCTTGATACGGGAGATCACGGATTTCTCCAGTCTCTTAGGAGGAGCGGGTACTTCATGCAACACTCCATCCACACGATATCTTATTCTAAATCTATCCTCTAAAGGCTCAATATGTATATCGCTTGCTCCGGCACGAAGTGCTTCCAATATTAATAAACCGACCAATTTTATAACTGGCGCTTCATCAGATATCCCTTCTTCTTCCTCGGCAGCTTCACCACTAACAAAATCTATGTCCTGTTCACTCAACTCTTGAAGCATGCTGTCAATTGTTTCTTCCCTGACACCATAATATCTTTCCAGGGAACTTTCAATCTGTTCTTCTGTAGCTAACAATCCTTCAACTTCGCAATTCAGTACTATTCTTAGATTATCCAATGCAAGAAGATTCAGTGGACTAGCCATAGCAATTGTTAAAGTATTATTTTCAAACTTTAAAGGTACAATTTTATGTTTTTTTGCGACTGATGAAGGAACTTTATCTATCACTTCCTGCGCAACATTATACTCAGATATATTTATCGTTTTCAGACCGAATTGCGAAGCTAATGCCTTACAAAGCCCTTCACTATCTATATATCCAAGCTTTATTAGTATATTCCCAAGTCTTTCACCTGTCTGCCGCTGCTCCGCTAAAGCAGTCTCCAACTTCTTTTCTGAGATCAAACCTATGTCCTGAAGTATTTCTCCCAGAAATTTCCTTCTATCTTCCCCCACTTCGCATGCCTCCAAAATTGGTCGTGCAAATTCTACCTAAAGAAACACATAATGTCAAGAATGGCGTGTGCATATAATTACTCTCTCAATGCCTCCGTAGTCTCTGACAATTTCGGGAGTAAAAAATGTGCCTCTTAAGGAAACAAGTTTTTTAATTCCTTCAACCTGTCCATATCCTATTTCCATAATAAGAAACCCATTTGGTTTTAAAAATTCCTCTGCACCTTTAACTAGTTCAGGATAAAAATCAATACCATCAGTTCCACCATCAAGAGCGATTCTAGGTTCGTATTGCTTTATATCAATAGGTAATTTCTCAAAATCCGATGAAGAAACATAAGGAGGATTTGATACAATAAAATCAATCTTTTCGGCGAGGTTTAGACCATCAAAACTCTTGAACAAGTCTCCACAAAGAAATCTTATTGACTTTTCTACTTTGTTTTTTTCTGCATTTTTTTTGGAGATATTCAATGCATCTTCCGAGATATCAGAAGCATAGATCCTGATATTCTGACTTTTGGCAAGAGCAACTGCTATATTTCCACAACCTGTTCCCATATCAATTGCTACCCATTCTCTATTTGGTTGAAGCGCCATCTTCTTTAACGTTGCTTCAATTAATGTTTCAGTCTCAGGCCTAGGAATTAATACTTTTTCATTTACCTCAAAATCAATGGACATAAACTCTTTATGCCCTATTAAATACGCAATTGGTACGTGCTCTGACCTTTTTAAAACAAGTTTTCTAAAAATGTCTATGGTGTGTTTTTTAAGAATACTATCCCAATTAAGATATAAAAATATTCTTTCTTTCTTTAAGAGATATGATAGCAAAACCTCTGCATCCAAACGAGGAGAGGGAATATTATGCCTTGCAAGATAATCTGTTGTGCGAAGAACTAATTCTTTAATCTTCAATCCCGCTTAAAACCCACTGATAATTCAGCTTCTATCAATTCATCCATATCACCTTGAAGAAAAGCCTGAAGCTTATGAGAAGTAAAATTTATGCGATGATTTGTGATTCGCGCTTGGGAAAAATTATACGTGCGAATCTTTTCGCTTCTGTCTCCTGTACCAACTTGTTTTTTTCTATCCTGAGAAATCTGCTTTTGCTGATCTTCCCTAACTTTATGGAGCAGGCGTGCTCTTAATACTCTCATTGCCTTAACTTTGTTTTTATGCTGTGATCTTTCATCCTGACATTCAACAACTAGATTCGTTGGTATATGGGTTATTCTAACTGCTGAGTCTGTTGTATTGACATGCTGCCCTCCAGCTCCTGATGCCCTAAATGTATCAACTTTTAATTCTTGCGGATTTATTTTAATTTCAACATCTTCAGGTTCAGGAAGCACTGCCACAGTAACTGTAGATGTGTGAATGCGGCCGCTGGTCTCAGTAACCGGAACCCTTTGAACACGATGTGTTCCACTTTCAAATCTCAATCTTCTGTAAACATTCTTTCCTTTTACCGCAAAAACCACCTCTCTAAAACCGCCCGATTCTCTTGAATGCGATGACAAAATTTCTATCTTCCATCCCTTCTTTTCAGCATACTTACCATACATACGAAATAGGTCTTCAGCAAAAAGACTGGCTTCATCTCCACCAGCCCCACCCCGTATTTCCATAATAATATCTTTGTTCCAATCGCGCGCCTCCGGATCCAGTAATACCCGTAGATTATCCTCTATCTTCTCTTTTTTAGCTTCCAAATCCGCTATCTCTGATTTAACTAGTTCTAGAAAATCCTTGTCTTCAGCGGGGTTTGAGAGAATCTCTTTGTGCTTCGATATATCATTCAAAATTTCCCTATATTTTTCATATTCCTTTATTGTGTCCTTTATATCAGTGTATTCCTTGGCATACTTCTGATATTGGCCTCTATTAGATATAATTTGAGAATCACTCATTAACTCAGTAAGTTCATCACCCCTCTTTTTAATATTATCTAATTTGTCTAATAACATAATACTCCGTTGAAAGAAAATCCGAAATCCTAAATCCGAAACTCGAAACAAATCCTAAATTTAAATTTTCGAAATCCAAAACATTGTTTTTGAGCATTTGTATTTTTGTTATTTGATATTGTTTCGTATTTCGTGCTTCGTGCTTCGAATTTGCCCTTTTTTATTTAGAGATTATATTTTTTCTTAAATTTGTCAACTCTTCCAGCACTGTCAATAAACTTTTGTTTACCTGTGTAAAAGGGATGACACTTTGAACAAATTTCTACTCTGATATTTTTTTTTGTAGAACGTGTATTGATAACTTCTCCACAGGCACATGTAATAGTAGTCTCATAATATTCTGGATGAACACCTTTTTTCATAATAGTTTTTCCCTTATTTTGTTTTAACTGGAGATAATGATAACATACACTTTATATCGCTTCAATTACTTATTGACTGAAACTACTAACAAAGCTATTATAGCTTTGTTAATTCTTAGTTTTGAATTCTTAATTTTTAATTGCCTTTTTAATTCAAAATTTAAAATTAATAATTGATA
>JAHJDO010000059.1 GCA_018812485.1 bacterium
ATCATTGGAAAAACTTCAGTGGACAGTCTATTCCCACCTACTGTCCTGAAGTAAAGTGTACTCAAAAGCCAGAAGTAGGTGCCCATGTTCAGAAAGACAGTTCTAATGACAGCAGTTGGTATATCGTCCCGCTTTGTAAGACACACAATGGGGAAACAGGCAAATCTATAGATATCAGTGACAGCATAAAACTCGTATCGGCTAACGTCAGCGAGACCTGTGACAAGGAATTTTGATAATAAGAAATAATGGGATCAGGTCTTGTAATATAATAAAGGAAGAGAATGACAAACAAACAGGCAGAGCAAATAGCTAAACTACTCAACACTCAGAATCTCCTGGATAGAAAATATGACCAGAACAGCATTCTGGAGAAAAGAGACAGATTGATTACGAAAATAGATGAAAATGGAGATGTGATCGGCGTTGCAGAGGTCGAGGAGGTTCAATGGTACCAAGCCGAAATCAAACACCTTTCAGTTGATCCAAAATACCAAAGGAAAGGAATAGGGCGAGATTTGCTGAATCAAGCTGAGCATAGAGCGGTTACAATTGGCACTCGCATTGCTCAATGTACCATCCGAGACAATAATAAAGCCAGTATCAAGCTATTCTCGTCCTCCGGATACCAACACACGCTGACTTTCGTCAACCGAAACACTAGAAATCGAGTCATGGTTCTGCAAAAAGTAATACAATAGGCCAATTTCTTTTCGGCCTGCTCGAAATATTGTGTAACATTTGGAATGGCACAATTTCAAAACAAATGACAAATAATTCCACTGGAATAGTTCGAGTAAATGATTTTGAAATTGATGTGCAAGGTCGTACTGGCAAATTACTTTATATTTCCGACAAATCTCCTTCTGAAATATCAATAGGTTTAGGTATTTCGATAACAATTAATATCTTTGAAAAGAAAGTCGAGTTAAATAATAGACTTTCTGATGACCCGAGCACAATTTTTTTAAAACTGCCTATTTATAAACCAACTAATCCTGAGATTATTCCGCATCCAGATTATTTCCCTAGCTATGCTGGTTTGGACCCACAACAACGATGGATTTACTTAAATTGGTTGAGAGATATTTCCAAGCCAATAAACATCAGTTATGTTTTTATCTACTATTATGGGCTTGAACGTCACCTCTTGCTTGGTGATTTCGATCATGCTTTTGATGAAATATTATTCTTACAAAAACATCATGAAAATAAGTCTTTTTTAAGTTATAGCAACATAGCATTGCGTTATGCATGCCTCCTTTGTAAAAGGAAAGATAAACTGGAACAACTATATCAACTCAAACCAAAAACACCATTAGAGAATTTCGATCTTTTACTTGCACATTTTCTGGGTTACAACTTATCTGTAAAAAACATTATTGATATATCTAAGAATATTTCAGGGATAAACCGAAGATATATTAATACTGATCCCACTACTTTTGAAGTGGCATTAACTGAATGCCTTCAAGCACGATATAAAAATATTTTCTTTCCTTTTGCTTCAAGTTATCAGATCAAATCATTACCCAGAAATCAAGAGATAATTTTTGCAAATTATTCTTTTCCATCGGAATTACGAACTCCTTGCATACCCAATTTTTTCTCTTACGGTCCTTTTGTTAATGCAATCCGTACATTATTAAAAGAGGCACACCAAAAAACCAAATTGCTTAAAAAGAGTATTGGAAAAAGTCAACAAATAAAGCAAATGTTGCCATAAACAGTTACTCAGGCTGATGTGCTGCTATCACAGCCTGCCCTAATTAAAACCACCATATAAACATATTGGAGAATAAGTGGCGTATTATTGGCTTAGGTATCGGGAATACTGGCTACAAAATCGCGTTTGTGTGCATGGCTGGACGATTTTAGAACTGCATTAGCTTACCTACCAATTTCCACAATCTCCTACCTTAACTTCCTTAAAAGAGGTAAAATATCAATCGTGAAGCAAAAATATCTAATCCTATTTTTAATAATAACTCTAATTCTCGTAGCAGGCTGCACAACACCCCCACCCAAACCGAAACCAGAACCAAACCCTCAAACTATAAAAATAGCCTCATTCAATATTCAGATTTTCGGCCAGACAAAGATACAAAATGCAGAAGTCATGCAAATAATCTCAAAGATAGTTAAAAGATATGACTTAGTTGCAATACAAGAAGTAAGAAGCACTGAACAAAATGTTATACCCACCTTGTTAAATTACATTAATGATGCCAATACAAAATATGACTACATAATAAGCGAAAGGTTAGGCAGAAGTACGAGTAAAGAACAGTATGCTTTTGTCTATAATACAAAAACAATAACTCTTATTCCAAATAGCATTAATGTTGTAGAAGATACTGATGACGTTTTTGAAAGAGAGCCTTTTATCGCTTCTTTCAAGAGCGGTAATTTTGATTTTACTATTGTTGATAATCACATCAAGCCTGAAGACGTTGAAAGAGAACTCACACATCTGGAAGTTGTAATAAACAATATCTATAACAGTTCTTCTGAGAAAGATGTAATAGTAGTTGGGGATATGAATGCAGATGGTTCTTATTTAAAAGAGGAAAAACTGGCTGTAATTTTACCTGAATGGACACAGATGATTGGAAATAATGTAGATACAACAGTCGGAACAGCTGACAATACCTATGACAGGATGATGACAAGAGACACAACTGCAAAAATGGAATATACAGGAAAATCAGGAGCATTCAGATGGGATACTGAATATAGCATAACAGACTCCGATTTTATCAAGAAAGTTTCAGATCATTATCCTGTTTACGCAGAATTCAGAACTGATTTGCCTGATGATGATTAGAGATTCGGGAAAGATTTATTAAGGGTAAAAGTAACATTAAATAAATATATTGGGAGGCCGTGATGAAAAAAAGGAAAAAGTATAGCATAGATGAAATTAATCCTAAATTGATTGCAATAGACCCGAGTAATGTAAGGGATGAATCTGAAGAAGAGATAAAATCTGATGAAGATTTTCAGCGGTTAAAAGATTCTATCTATGAATTTGGTGTTTTAGTACCTCTTGTTGTAAAACCATACTTAAAAGAAGGTAAAGAGTTTATTCTAATTGATGGTGAAAGACGCCTTAGGGCAGCTTTGGAAACCAATCAACAGAAAGTCCCTGTTCATAAAGTTACAAAACCAGAAACCGGTGATGAAGTATTATATGCTTTCCAGATTCATACTTTGCGCAAAGAATGGTCTCGTACCGCACAAGCACGTGCATTAAAAAGTATAGTAAAAAATGTTCAACAAGAACTTGGCCAAAAACAAGAAGAGCAGATATTGGATATCATCCAAGAAAAAACAGGTTATAGTGATACCAAATTAAGAGATCTTTTCCGTGTTTTAAAATATGCAGATAAAGATGAAAAAATTCTCGAGGAAATAGATGACCCGAAGAATAATATAAGATTCAGTCATCTTGTACAGTTAGAAGCTAGTTTTGTCGAACAGATAGAAAGGTTATTTCCAGATATAATAAAAAAGTATGGAATTGATACCATAAGAGAGAAGTTATTAGACAAAGTAAGAAAAAAGGTAATTAGTACCACAAGGGAGCCCATAGACAATTTGTTACCTCTTTTTATGCAAGCAAAAACTAGCGAGCAAAAAGAGGAGTTAAAGAAACTTATTATCGAGTTTTTAGATAAAAAGAACAAAACTCCCGGGGACATTTATAGAAGTTTTGAATTGAAATTCCCACTTAATAAAGAAGATTTAATAAAATTGGCAGGCGAGGCCGAGGAAAAAATAGAAGAGCTGGAGTCAATAATCGGAAACTTAAGATTTTCTCAGCTTAAAATTTATCCTAATCTTAAAGAGAACCTGTTTAAAAAAATAGATTCTCTAATTGATATTCTTAGACAGGCTAAGAAAAAAGTTAGATAGGAGTCTTATGTATGGTACCGGATAATTTAGCCAAGCTCATAGAAGATCGTCTGGGGTGGAAAAGATTAGATAAACCTCTCCGCTTTATCAATAAATATAAATGGTTGCCCAAATATATATTTTCAAATTCCAAAGATAAGATTTATATAGCAGTTGATGTTATCTTTAATCAACAGTTTTCTAGAAAAATATATCAAAACGAAGCAATTAGAGCTTTAAAAGACCATTCTAATTTACGAATATGTTTATTTTCATCTTTAGATTCTGAATATGAGAACTTAAAATTATTTTGCAAGAAAAACGGCTTTGGGTTAAAAATTTATAGCAAGGAAAGCATAAATACGGTTCATCCTTTTAAATCAGAGAAAATTGAGCAAATTATCAGAAAAAAAATCAAAAAAGAGGGTTGGTTTCCACAGATAATTTTAAACGAACTGAAACAGATTAAAAAAATTAGGTTTAAGGATCAAATTAAAACTTTAGCTAAAGATTTAGAAAAGACGCATAAGAAAGAGAGACAGTTATCTATTGTTCGCAATTCTATTAATAAAATGTTAAGAACGCATCCCAGTTATCTTGGCAATGATATCCCCTTCATGCGTCTTTCTAACTTTGAAAATCTTTTAAATTTTTCAGATGTAAAATGCAAAGACCATGTTTTTCATTCAGCTAGAGTTTTTCTTATAGGTTGTATTATCATTGATAAGTTCTACAAGAAGTTTTCAGATTATTATCAAAAAATCCTTGGAACGAGTAAAATTAACGTTGAGTATATTTGGCTTTTAGCCTCTTTGTTTCATGATATTGGTAGAATAAAACGAGATGCTTACCGTATTTATTTGAGCGACCCAGATAAAGATAATCCCGCATTAAAAGAAAAGATTGAAGAAGAATTAAGCAAAGATTGGCAAAGAGAAGAATACAAAAATTCGCTTGGTAATATTGTAGAATTGATTAAGCAATCTTGTAAAAAGAATAAAGACCGAGATAAGCCTTTCATAGGGTTCGCACTTGGTGAAGTAGACGAGAATATAGCTCCCATTTTAAGGGAAAGCTATAATAAGTTAAAAAGTCATGGTGTAGTTGGCTGTTTCGAATTGTCATCTGATTTTTTAAGGAAGAAAAAAGCCTCAAATTTTAAAAATAAGGCATTCTTCCTATATCATATCTTCCCAGCGGCTCTAGCTATTGCGTTACACGACCATAGAATATGGAAAGAATTGGCTGATGTAAAAATATTTCCGATTGATATGAAAAATTTCCCTCTTGCTGCTTTGTTGATTTATATAGATACTTGGGATGATTACAAACGCGAAGATGAACAAAAGGTCACAATAGATAATATTGTATTTCAAAATAATGAAGTCATTGTGTATTTAACATGGCACAAAACAAATGAATATTTAGACGAAAGATTAAAATACGATTCGTTTGAGAGAAATGTTCTGTTTAGTGATTTAAAACTGAAAATAAAGGTGTCCAATAGAAAATAAGATGAAAATCTTATTGGTAGAGCCGAATTTCCCTATCCCGCCAAAGAGCAAGAATCATAGAGACTTCTTGCCAATAGGATTATTAAAACTGGCAAGCTATCATAGAACAAAGGGTGATAAAATCAAACTTGTTAGAGGCAATCAACATTTCTCTGATTTTTACCCAAATCAAGTCAAAATAACTTCCCTCTTTACATATTGGGCTAATCATGTATGGGAAAGCGTCAGATTCTATAAGGAGAATTACCCCAAAGCAAAAGTTATAGTTGGAGGTATTTATGCTTCTTTAATGCCGGAGCATTGCAAAAAATCAGGTTGTGATGAAGTATTTATTGGCGTGGATAATAGGGTTGAGAAGTTTAAACCAGCTTATGATTTAGTTGATGTTGATTATCAAATAGCGCATACAAGTAGAGGTTGTTTAAGGAGATGCAAATTCTGTGGAACATGGAAAATCGAGCCCAAATTTACTTATAAGAAAAGCTTAAAGAATGAAATATGTAGTAATAGAATAATTTTTTATGACAATAATCTTTTAGCAAATCCTTATATAAAAGAGATATTAGAAGAATTGAAAAACTCTAAGTATAACAGCAGAGTAGTTTATTCTGAAAGCCAATGTGGAATAGATGGCAGATTATTAACTCCTGAAGTAGCCAGATTGCTAAAACAGGCAAGATTTCTGAGTCCAAGAATAGCATGGGATCACAAATATAATCAGCGAAAGATGATAAAGAAACAGATTGATATGCTTGTAGAAGCCGGCTACCCC
>JAHJDO010000060.1 GCA_018812485.1 bacterium
CTTCATCCCCTGCCGCTATGTGCGATGTGTTCACGATTCCAGTGTAGCCGTCACAAAAGGCAATTGTTCCACAGGGATCTTTAACCCTAGACTCACGACAGAAAGGATAATTGGCTGACTCAGCTTGTAACCCCATAAGGGTTCCACCATCACTCTCAATCAAACGATTACAAGCATAGCTGATCTCCGCGTTGTCGATTACACCTGAAGGAGAGCAATTTATGGCTTTTGCATAATTTAAGCTGGGACAATGGAGAACAGCACTACTTGGAACGTATCCGTGCAATATATCCCTTGCCCACATTGTCCAATCCGAACTACCTGTCTTATATGGCATTATCCATCCATCATAATCATCAGCATACATCTGCATTGCTAATCCTATCTGCCTGAGATTGGATACACATTTTGCCTTTCTTGCCATCTCTCTTGCTGCAAGAAGTGCAGGTAAAAGCATTGATGAGAGCAGGGCTATTATGGTTATTACAACCAAAAGCTCAATCAATGTAAATGCCCAAAAATCCAGTTTTAGCTTTTTATTCATAATCACCTCCTATCCATTTTTGTTTTTTTGTCTATGTAAAGTTTCACTCGCCTTCCATCCTGATGAGAACTTTTTCTAGAACTTGCTTGCAGTAATTGCATTGATGGCAGTTTCTTGTGCAATTTGATGTTTTTTTAAACCAGTCTTCAGGGAACTTTGAATTATCAACAATATATGGTGAAAATATGGGGCTGTGACCCGGCTCAAGTAAATCAAGCAGATTCCCGTTAAATTTTTCTTCTACATAAGATTGAATAACTTTTCTTGGATTAGCATGCATTCTAGTGGCAAGTTTTGCCATGGAGAAGTAACTATTGTAGTTATGTATATCCTCTGGTCGAATCCATGAATTCTGCAGAAAGGTAACCCGATTTTCTCTTTTTGCATAGTAGTTCCAGCATAAAATTGGATTCCAGTCCTTGATGTTTTTCATTGTACCTATTTCTTTCTCATGAGCAACAAGATTATCGTGAAAAACCTGTCCGGAACAAAAATTTAAACAACCACTGTTTACCAGGATATATAACTTCTTGTTGTTTTTATCTGCCCATTCTCTTAACTCTTGTATTCTATCTGGATTCCGGTTATATTCCCGTTGAACATAAAAACTGTCAAAAAGGTCTGCCACATATTCCATTGCCCTTACTGTGCCGATTCTCATATTGACTGAAGCGCGAACATCAATGTCGGGAAAGTTCTCTTTCACTGTTCTGGCAATCATAAGAGATGTGGTCGTAACTATATCAATGCCTGTAGATTCCTTCAGGTGAGAGATAACTGAGCATACGAGGTTTTTGAGATGCTCTGATAAGCTGTATTGACCATAGCAGTTGGCATTTAAAAGCAGGTCCAGCTTTATACCCATTTCCTTGAATTTTTTTAATTCCTCTTCAAGTTTACGCTGGCCGTCCCAGTCCACAAATCCATCCCGCATTGTCATAGGAGAACGGCCGCTGGGCATATCAAGCCAGGGAAAATAGACTTCTGAGATATGTTCTCTAAAATCCCTGACAATGTCTACAAGGGATTCCTCGTCTTGTTCAGGAAGTTGATATCCTACAGCAAATTTCATTTTCACAGTCTCCAGGGTTTTCTTTTACGGAATGGTTCTTTAAACTTATTCTTGAGCTTACCCTGTTTCTCCAGGTGAATCATACATGCCCGGATACAGCCCGCTGCGCCTTCAAGTGCCCTGGCGTATACATACATCGGACGAAGTTTGTATTTTTCGGCTTTGTTCCCATCTCGCGTAAATCCTTCCTTATCCTCAGGTGTAACCATAAATGGGTTTGCTTTCCTGCTCCCGCCACAAAAACCAACACCACATTTTCTCATATCTATATCTCCCCATTCCAGTTCTCTTCCTGCTACAGTAATCCTCACAGTTTTATGTTTTGGTATTGCTCCTACTGTGCACGCTTTGACACAATCCATGCATCTGTCACAGAGTTTTCCTTCAAATAATGGGTCAGGATCTAAAGGCGCGTCTGTGATAATAGCAGCGAGTCTTTGCCTTGGCCCGAACTCAGGAGATAGAAACATCTTACTGTAACCTATTTCACCGAGGCCTGCACAGAATGCCGCAATTCTCATCTGAAGGAAAACATTAGGCGCAGGTTTTTCCGGTGAAACAGGCCTGCTTTGGTTCGGGTTTATCTTGCCTATTTTTTCTGGATAAAAACCACTTGAATATGTATTTGTCCACGCAAAATTATTTGGTATTGGAACTGCCTCATACCCTTCATCCTCGATTATTTTGCTCACATTCCAGAGTACTAGAGGCTGATATATATGATTTATCCCGGCATAACCCATTGCAGAATATGCAGTAAAAAACGTTCCTTCTTCTGTGCCTCTAAAAACACCCCTGAAATGGCGAAATCCCATGACGATCATTGTTTTTCCATCAGGAAAGATATATCTTGGGTCCATCTGTTTCGGTGCGCCTTCAAATCTGTCCATAGATGCAATCCCCACAATATCAGCTCCACAACTCTTAGCATATTTCTTTATTTTTTCTGCTGTTAACATGATACTCCTCCAAAACAGTTATTCGTCTACCTCAATTTCCTTCTTTTCCTCTTCTTTTTTTACTTTTGATTCCAGATCCCAATCTGCTTTCCATGGTTTTCCTTTGCGGAAAGGTGTTTTGAAAACATTCTTGAGTTTACCTTTCTGCTCCAGATGAATCATGCAGGCAATCTGGCAACCCCTCATTCCTCCAAGCCCCCTGCCATACCAGTGTACGGGTGAAAGTTTATACTTCATGGATTCAGTATATGGCTGCTGGTTAAACCCTTCCTTATCTTCAGGTGTAACCATAAATGGGTTATATTCCTTAACTCCGCCATGAAAAGCAACACTACACTTTTTAAAATCCAGTTTTGCCCATTCTATGTCTTTTCCTGCCACCCTGATTTTGACTTTTTGAGTCTCTGATATGGCATTTGCCGGACATTCCTTGACACAAGCCATGCACATATCACAAAGCTTTCCTTTAAATAGTGGGTCAGGATCTAAGGGTGCGTCTGTAATAATGGCAGCAAGCATCTGTCTTGGTCCAAACTCAGGACTCAGGAACATTCCACTGTAACCTATTTCCCCTAATCCGGCGCAGACTCCAGCGATCTTCAATTGAAAGAAGATGTCAGGAGCAGGCTTTTCAGGAGAAACGGGCTTGCTCCATTTACCGTCTGTCTTTCCGAACGCGGATGGATTTACGTTTATAAATTCCTGCCCGATGTTATCAGGGTCAAGGTTGTCTATATTGCTCCATGGGAAATTGTCCGGTATAGGCACTGCCTCATATCCCTCATTTTCAAGCAATTTAGTGAAATTCCAGAGAGTTACAGGTGCAAATACCCAGCGTGTTCCCTCGTAACCCATAAATGAATATGGATTGAAAAATGTTCCCTCTTCAATGCCGCGAAACACACCCCTGAAGATGCGGAAGCCAATAACTATCATTGATTTTGCGTCTGGAAAGATGTATCTCGGGTCCATTTGTTTTGGAAGACCCTCAAACCTATCCATAGAGGTGATTCCTACTAAGTCCGCTCCACACTTCCTGGCACATTTCTTAACATCATTTTTGGTTAACATGATACCTGCCCCCCTATATTAATTAATATTTTTTCGACAATTCCTTTGCTGCCTGCACGATACATCTTCTGAAATTCTGTCTTTTTTTCCCTTTCAGTTCTTTATTCGGAATACTGCCGCCGAGTGCGGCCGCAATTTCATTATCTGGTCTGATAATAGGCGCTGCTACAGGATAAATGCCATCAGAACAAGACCATGGAGCAGAATAACCCTTCTGGCGGATTACTTCAAGAGCTTTGTCAAGACGCTCAGGTGTTTTCCATAAATGAGCTCCAAATTCCCAGAATGGATAGCGCTTACGATAAGCAATCCTCTCTTCCTCAGTCCAGAATGCCTGAAAGAGTAAGGCTGAAGCAGTACCATAAGCATGAAAGATTTTAGCACGCGGTTGTTCTATGATTCTTGGTCTTTCCGGGCTTATACGCAGGCTCAGCATTATCTCGCCACTTACAACCTCTGATAAGACAAAACAAGCACTACTATACTGTTTAGAAAGCTGTTTCAGAACCTTTGATGAACGATTCAATAACGAATGATGAGAATAGGTGTTTGAGAGTTCTATTACAGCAGACCCAAGCTGGTATCTTGTAGGGCGTTTTGTCTTTTTGAGAAACTGTCTGGAAGTCAGGGTACGGACAAGATTGTAAGCAGTGGACGATTTCAGGTCAAGAGCATCAGCCAGCTGCTGAATAGTTACCACTCCGTCGTCAGAACGGCTTATAAACTGTAAAATATCAAGACTTCGTAGTAAAGATTGTACTAGTTCGCTATGTGCCATAATTTACTCATCTATTCATCATAGATGAAAATTTATTTTGAATAGATAAATTATATTATGTTTCTGAATTCTTGTCAAGAAAAAAATGAATTTTGTCAAACCAAAATAAAAATATCTTCACAATTATTTACTTTTCGTAGGATATGCTTTATACTGAATCCGATATGTTTACAAAGGGAGGATAGAAAACAATGTGGTTTTTTGGGAGAAAGCGGAAGGACTTAGATACGGAAGACAAGCAGATAACCCTTATGGATCAGGAAAAAGAATATGTTTCCTTACTTCGGCAGGAGATGGATGAAGGAGCGGTCAAAAAATTGAGCTCTGACGTGAATGATACGATTAAACGTGCTGCTAAGGATGATTTGAAGCAGTTAAAACTTCTGGAGAAGGGTCGTTGTCCTGAGTGTGGCTGGAAAACAGAACAGTTTCTTTACACCAGTATTTGTAATCACTGTGGCTGGTCAAAACGGATCACTCCCGAGGTAGGAAAGGTAATTATTCATCTTGATGACAAACGGAAGATTGAGTGTGATAAATCCTTTGAGGTAAATGAGGGGGTAATTTTGTGTCTGCAGGGCGATGTCATTACTCACGAGATAATGCGCAAGGCTCTTGCCTATATAGAGTATGTATGGACTGAAGAAGAACTTGGAAAAATACGCCGAAAAAGAATGGAAGAACTTCATTCCTTGTGTAATTGGTGTTTTAAACCCATTCAGGATCAAGATAAGATGGTGACTCACTATGTTGCTATTGGTGTTGATCAGGAACGTTTTTCTTTCTGCTCAGAAGCCTGTGCTGTTTCATTTGAAAAACAATATCCGTCTCGGGTTCATAGAAATTGTTACACACAGGATTGCAATGACTGCGATAATTGCGATTGCAGGAAGAAATACGATACAACCAAAGAGCAACTTCACCTGCCTGGTCAGACTTAAGAGTTCTGTTTTTGGTAAATCCGCTGGTAAAATCCACCCAGTTTCAGTAATTCACTATGAGAACCCATTTCCACAATTTTTCCCTCGCGCATGACAATGATAATATCGGCTTGCATGGCAGTGCGTAACCGGTGAGTAATAATAAAACAGGTTTTTCCTTTCATAACCTTATCCAGGGTTTTCTGGATACGTGCTTCAGTCTCAGCATCAAGGGCAGAGCTACTGTCATCCAGAATAAGGATTCCATGATTTGAAAGCAGAGCCCGAGCTATACAGAGTCTTTGTTTCTGTCCTCCGGAGAGACTCATGCCTCTTTCTCCGATTTCAGTCTCATATTTTTCGTGGAGAGACATAATAAAATCGTGTATCTCAGCCATTTTTGCCGCATTAATTATTTTCTTAGCGCTGGCTTGTATGCGGCCATATCTTATATTATCGGCAACAGTGCCCGAAAATATGGATGCTTCCTGAGGAACCATAGCAATGTTGGATCTCAAGGATGTTAGCTTTACATCTTTGATATTATGTCCATCTATAAAGATGTATCCTGTAGTAGAATCGTAAAGACGAAATAATAGACTGACTAAAGAAGTCTTGCCCGAACCACTTGGCCCGATAAGACTTACTCTGCTCCCTACAGGAATTTCAAAACTGAGGTCAGAAAGATCTATGTTTTGTCCTTCCCTGTATTTTAGAGACACGTGACTGAATGTGACCTGCCCTTTTATTTTTTCTAAGAATATAGCTTGTTTAGAATCATGAATCTCCACCTTTTCATCCAGCAGCCCAAAAATTCTTTTCATCACCACCATCAAATATTGGCTGTTAAGAAGTATTGAGGTAAGGTTGTTTACCGGACCAAAAAGAAGAGCTGTAGTCGAATAGAACCAGAGCATTGAACCGAGGGACCAGCCTGCTTTTACTTTAAGCACGCCAAGCCATAGAATAACTCCTGTGCAACCAGCAGAGATAATTGCACTGGCAGTGCCTAATCCCGCGGAGATCATGGCTCTCCTGACAAAGAGTCGAATGAGATGTTTTGAGCGTTGGAAGAAATTTCTTATTTCTTTTTTTTCTTGAGCAAAACTCTTTACCACCTCAGCTCCGGTGAGCACCTCTGAAAGCTGGGAATACAATTCTGCATTGCGGGCTCGTATATCAGTGCTTATTATCTTCAGACGCTTGCTCATTGTAGCAAAGGAAGTGGCTGCTAGAGGAAGAGCTATTAGAGCGATAATTGCCAACTTATAATCAAGACTCAGTAAAATGACAACGGCCACTACCAAAGCAGCCACACTGGTAATAGTAGTAACCAGAGTTGTAGTAGCTATACTCTCTACCACATCGGAATCATCCATTACCCGGGCTACTAGTTTTCCAACTTTGTGCTGGTCAAAGTAGCGCATAGCTAAACTTTGAAGTTTCTGATGCAAATCACACCTCAAAGAGAAAACAATTCTTTGACCCAGAGCAGCGATCTGGTAGCGGTTGAAACTACTGGCGGAACAAGCAAAAAGATGAATCAGACTATAACCTCCTAAAAGACTGAAAAGTAAAAGAATGTTTTTCTGAGGAATTACTATATCCACTATAATCTTTGCCATGAAGCCAAAAAGATAAGTGACTAAAGATGTAAAAAGTGAGATGAGGATCACAATAGCCAGTTTCCATTTATGAGGGAAAACATATTTCTGAAAAAGTCTATTTAACGTGTTCATATGTCTATTATCCACTACCAGAGAACTTTACTCTCGGCTTGTGCAATTGCCTTCTGTTGTTCATAGAGTTTGTGATAAATGCTTTCTTTTTTCATTATCAGTTTCTTATGAGAACCACTCTCCACTATCCTTCCCTTGTTCATAACAACGATAAGGTCGGCATTAACAATGGTGGAGAGCCGATGAGCTATTACCAGAGAAGTACGAGCAGCCATGACTGCCCCAAGAGCACGTTGAATAAGCCTTTCTGACTCAGTATCAAGATTGGATGTCGCTTCATCCATAATGAGAATATCAGGGTTAGTCACGATGGCCCGGGCAATGGCTAATCGTTGTTTTTCTCCGGCAGAGAATTTTATCCCGCCTACACCGATAATAGTTTCATATCCTTCAGGGAGACTCTCTATAAAATTGGCAATCTCTGCGATACGTGCAGCCTCTTTCATTTCTTTGTCTGAGATACCTTTTTTCCCATAGGAAATATTTTCTCTTACCGTGACATTGAATATAAAGGAATCCTGAAGCACTACCCCTATTCTTTTATGCAGGCAGTTCAGACGAATCTTTCTGATATCCATACCATCAATAGTGATGCTACCTGATTTCACATCATAGAAACGAAGAAGCAGTGACGCTAGAGTCGTTTTGCCACATCCGGTTTCACCTACCAGAGCTATTGTTTTACCCGCATGGATAGTGAGGTTAATATTCTTGATCACTGGATTCTCCTCTTCGTATTCAAAGGAGACATTCTTAAATCGCACCTCTCCCTGGAATTTTTTGACTGCAACAGCCTCCGGGACATCCTTAATCTCAACAGGTGTATTCAGAATTTCAAAGATGCGGCGAAGGGATATTGTAGTTATTGCCATAGTATTAGAAATTTCTGAAAATCTGAGTGCAGGCATAAAAATCCTTGATGCATAAGCAGATAGTGCAAGAACATCCCCGTAAGTCATCCCTCCTTTGATTACAAAATAACATCCAAGACAGTAAATAGTGGATTTTCCCAGTCCATTTACTAAGCTGGAGAAGAAAGAGAAAGTTGCACTGTAACCTACTCCCTGCAAGCCAATATCCAGAGCGTTACGCAAGCGATGTGCAAAGATCCTGGTCTCTCTTCTTTCCTGGGCAAAGGATTTGACTGTCTTCTGTTCGCTGAGTACTTCAACCAAGCTGCTGGATACCTGATCCATTCTGAATCTGAGAAACGATTGTTTGCTTCTTACCTTGGGTAGAAAGTGGCGATAATTAAGA
Source organism: bacterium (assembly GCA_018812485.1). NCBI lineage: Bacteria > bacterium. The sequence goes on from JAHJDO010000060.1 coordinate 8,341, forward strand.
ATGTATAATGAAAGAAATCCTACAAGGACAAGTGTTAATTTCCAGTTAAGGTGAATCATTATTCCCAGGGCAAAGATGACTGAGGCCACATCTACAAGCATCTGGATGGTATCATGAGTAAAAACATTGCTGACTATATGGGTGTCTCCCATAACCTTAGACATAATTTTACCTGTAGGATTCTCCTGATAAAAGCGGAGAGAAAGTTTCTGGATATGCTTGTACATGGCCAGTCTTATGTCAAAAACAACCTTCCTGCTGAGATAAACAATGATGAAATTATTAGGGAAGGAAAGAATGGCTGTTAAAATGGAGAGAACTAAAATAAGAAGAATAGGCCAGGGAATAGGGGCGCTAAAGACGCTCCACTCCTGCTTCTGAATTACTTCGTCTACTATATATCTGACAATTAGAGGGATAAGCAGGCTAAACAGGGTTATAATGATAGTTATGCCAATAGTAAGGATAACTTTCTTTTTATAAGGCTTGATAAACTGGAGAATTCTTAGAAAGTTATTCATGCCTTAAATAATGCCTTTCTGCCAAGATAATGTCAAGTGCCTTTGGGGACCTTATAGCAAAAATTGCAATGTCTTAATTGTAGCATGCGGAGGCTGATCGGAGGAGTTACCAAAGGATAATCCTGAAATTGAAAGATTTAACGGTACCTTCGAGTATGAATGGCTTTATGATTGTAATCTAACTACTGATTGTGATGAGTTTAATCCAGCTGTAACAAATTGGCTGATTGAGTACAATTTTAATCGCCCTCATCAAGCGCTTGATTATTTAACACCTATGAGATATATTGTAAGAATTACAATGAGAATCTTGCCCAGCCAGCACAGTGAATATCTTGACGAATCCTCAAGAATAGACGCACATAGACTGAAGCAGGATATCTGGAACTGGAAGTATAGATTAGGACGTGATTACAAGCAGTGGAATTTTGTATATTAATTTTTAAATAGGAGCTAATAAATATGAAAAGATATGTTCAAGTAGGATTGGGACAGCGTTCAGAAACATTCACAAAGGCAATTACGGAAACTTATAAAGACAACTGCCGTTTGGTTGGGCTCTGCGATGTCAACAGAGGCAGACTTGAGCTTCGAAGAAATGACCTAATGAAACATTATGGATTGGTGCCGATTTATCATGCAAAATAATTTGATAAGATGATAAAAGGAACTAAGCCCGATATCGTGATTGTTACAACAAAAGATTGTTTTCATGATAAATATATTATCAGGGCTATGGAGCTGGGATGTGATGTAATTACGGAAAAACCAATGACAATAGACGAGAAGAAATGTCAGAAGATTTTTGATACTGTTAAAAGAACAAAGAGGAAAGTCAGGGTTACCTTTAATTATCGCTATTCACCTGTTCGTACTCAGATTAAGGAATTAGTTTCAAGCGGTGTTATTGGAGAGATTCTTTCTGTGGATTTCAACTGGCTATTAAACACGCGTCATGGAGCAGATTATTACAGGAGATGGCATCGCGATAAAAAAAATAGTGGCGGGCTTATGGTACATAAAGCAACACATCATTTTGACCTTGTGAACTGGTGGATATCTTCCTGTCCTGCAAAAGTTTTTGCCATTGGTAAAAGGGATTTTTATATTCCTGACAGAGCAAATCAGTATGGTCTTAACGGACACGGCGAAAGGTGTTTTGAATGCAGAGTAAGCAGTAAATGCCCATTTTATCTGGATCTAAGGAAGAGGAAATTGCATAAAAGAGTTTATCTGGATAATGAAAAATATGATGGCTATTTCAGGGATAGATGTGTATTCGGCAAAGAGATTAGCATTGAAGATTCCATGAATTTAGTTGTTCAGTATGATAACGGAGTGATGATGTCTTATTCTTTAAACTCATTTTGCCCCTGGGAAGGATATGTTATCCGTTTTAACGGAACTAAAGGATCACTGGAACATAAGGCCGTAGAAACAGTTTATATAAGTGGTGATGGAACCACTCCGGGAGAAACAGTTGAGGGTGAGACCAATATTAAAATATCGCCTCATTTCAAACCCGCATATAATGTTAAGGTCAGAATTTCTGAAGGTGGTCATGGAGGTGGAGACGACCCTCTTCTTGAATCTCTGTTTAGTCCAAATCCGCCAAAGGATAAATTTAAAAGAGATGCAGACTATGTGCAAGGGGCATGGTCAATACTTACAGGAATTTCTGCTAACATATCAATGAAAACAGGAAAATCCGTTAATCCTAGAAAGCTTGTTAAAGGTTTGTCAAAAGCTAATTTTAATGCTTAGGAATTTAAATATTTGATATACCTTTTTTGTTATATTACCGTGCACATGTCACCAGATTGACATCTGCTGTGTTAGTTGCTAGTAACTATTTTATTAAAAACACGGGGGGGATAAAAATGGCTTTATTTTTTTCAAAAACCAATAAGTTTTTAGAAATGATTGAAGAATACTTACAAAAGGTTACAGAGTGTATGGAACAGGCTCAGAAAACGCTTTTTCTCTATATTGAGAAAGGTTCTTGTGAAGAATTTGACGGGCTTGTGGCTAAAACCCACATGGCTGAATCATGCAGTGATGATTTAAGAAGGGAGATTGAAATTTCGCTGTATGAAAAGGCATTAATGCCGGAATCAAGAGGTGATATTCTTGGCCTGCTTGAAACTGTTGATAAGATTCCAAACAAGGCGGAATCTGTTGCATTTCAAATACAAATAGAGGCAATAAGAATCCCCGATGAGTTCAAATCGGAATTACGTAAAATAATCAATATAAATTTTGGTATTTTTGAGGACATTAAACGGGCAATTAGAGCCGTATTTAAGAATATTAAAGAGGTAAGGCGCATTACAAATGAGATAGATAAAAAAGAGAGCAGTTCTGATTCTATGGAAAGGGATTTAATTAGAAAATTATTCAGCTCGGATATTGACATTGGAGAGAAGATTCTCCTGAAAGAATTAATAATTGAGATTGGCAGTATATCAGACAAAGCTGAAGACACTGCAGATCGACTGAATATAATGGCAGTAAAGAGGCTTATTTAATGTTTCTCTTCAGCCTTAGTTATTTAAAATTACTTGGAGGAATTTATTTAGGCTGGTCTCTGGGTGCCAATAACACTGCAAATGTTTTTGGAACTGCAGTTTCTTCGGGGATGGTCAAATTCCGGACAGCAACAGTTTTTTTTGTAGTATTTGTAATACTTGGCGCAGTAATTGGAGGCGCTCCAGGGATCAAAACACTTGGAGGACTTACAAGTCAAAATATAAATACAGCTTTTGTTATTTCAGTGGCGGCAGCTGTTGCAGTAACTTTATTGACAATGTTAAAACTTCCTGCTTCTGTCTCTCAGGCAGTTGTGGGAGCAATACTCGGTATTGGGATCTTACAAAAACAGATTAATTCTGCTGGATTGCAAAAGGTCGTAATCTGCTGGATATGTACACCTGTTGGCGCTGCTGTTATAGCGATTCTACTCTATATGTTTTTGACTTACATACTTAGAAAAATAGACATACATTTTCTTGATTTTGATAGAATTGTGCGGATTATGCTTATACTGTCTGGAGCTTATGGAGCCTATGCTTTGGGAGCGAATAATGTTGCAAATATAACAGGTGTTTATTGCCAAGCTGGAATACTTACGCCATTTTTAGCCGCATTAATAGGAAGTATTAGTATAGCGCTTGGCGCAGTTACCTACAGCAGAAATGTTATGATGACAGTGGGGAAAAGCATTATCCCCTTAAATGCATTCTGCGCTCTGGTTGTAGTGCTTTCAGAAGCTATAACAGTTGATATATTTGCGCACATTGGGGTTCCTGTTTCCACCTGTCAGGCCGTGATAGGCGGAGTCATAGGTGTGGGAGTCGTAAGAAATATTAAAGCAGTTAACTTTAAAGTGCTTTATAAAATTTTCTCAGGGTGGATGGTCACTCCTGTTATCAGCTGCGTTCTTTCTTATGTGCTGTATAAAATATTTTATATGTAATTTTTTATTCTCTCAAAGATTTTTTCTGTAGAATTGATATGGAGACTGCCAAGTTTCCTGCTTCTCAAAGCCATTTGCTCCAGCTTGTGTTCGTTTTTAATTAAATCCAGTATTCTTTCACTTAGTTTTACTACACAGAGGCTTTTTTCTTCTATGATTATTCCAGCTCCATTATCAGAGAGAAGTTTTCCGTTATAAAACTGATGATTAGCTGCTGCATGAGGATAGGGGATTAAGATAGCAGGAATACCAAAAAAACTAATTTCACTAATTGTCATAGCTCCTGCCCTTGATATTACAATATCAGAGATTGCGTAAATATCTCCGATATGTTCTGTGAAAGGCATTACTTTTACGTCTAAATTAGTTTTTTTATATTTATCCAGAATTAATTGATAATCCCTTTCTCCTGTGATATGTATTATGTGCCAGTGTTTAAGATGTTCTTTTATATTGATAAATGTATCTAGAGAAACAATATTGATTTGATGCGCTCCCTGACTGCCTCCAAATACAAGGATTGTTTTCTTTTTTTTTAAAACCAAATTATGCCTTTTGTCAGCTGCTTTTAAAATGTCATCTCTTATAGGATTGCCGACTGTTGCAATCCTTCTTTTGCAAGACAGATATTTTTTTGTCTCATCAAATGCCACATCAACCTCTGTTGCTATATTTGCCAATAATTTATTTGTAGAGCCTGAAACAACATTCTGCTCATGAATTAAGGTAGGGATCCTCATTAAGTATGCAGCTATAATAGGGGATATGCTAATATAACTTCCCATCCCGAGGATTAAATCAGGCTTAAATTTTAATATAATAATAAAAGATTGGATCAAGCTCAAAAAGGCTTCAGCGAAGCATAGGATAATACTAGACGGCCTGTTTCTGTTCCATCCCCGGCCATAAATAGTAGCTGTTTTGAAACCTCTTTTTTTAATTTTATCGGAGGAACAGCGTCTTGAAATTAGAAATAATACGTCAGAATTTCCAACCATTTTTTTTATGTAATCTGCAATTGCCAAAGCAGGATACAAATGTCCACCTGTTGTTCCCGCGGCAAATATGATCTTTATACGCTTCATCATTCCCATTCCTTGCTGACATTAAGTAATAAGCCAATGGCAGTCATGTTAACAATTAGGGAAGAGCCTCCAAAGCTTATGAATGGAAGGGTTGTTCCCTTTGTTGGTAGGAGTCCTGTAACAACACCAATGTTTATTATAACCTGATATGCAATCATTACAGTAATACCAATTGCCAATAGATGTCCGTATAAGTCAGGGGCATGATATGCTATAATAATGCCTCTCCATATTATGTATGTAAATAACAGAATTATTAGCAAAGTTCCTATGAATCCAAGTTCTTCACCAATTATTGAAAATATAAAGTCTGTATGTGCCTCCGGCAGGTAGAATAATTTCTGGATTCCTTTGCCAAGTCCTTTTCCCCACCAGCCTCCTGATCCTAATGCATAAAAGGATTGGATGATTTGATATCCTTTTCCCAGAGGATCATCCCATGGATTAAGAAAAACCATTATTCTTTCCATACGATAAGGAAAGGTGCGAATTGCAATGTAGATAGCTGGAAGCGATGAGAGAAAGAAGATTGCCAGATGCTTCATATTAGCTCCTGATATGAACATCATTGTCAAAACAATTCCTGCAATAAGCACACATGATCCAAGATCGTTTTTTATTATTAGAGCTAATACTAAACCCAATACCAGCATTTGAGGGAGAAAACCTTTTATGAATTCTTTAATATTATGCTGTTTTCTGGTTAAGAAATTAGAGACATATATAATCATAACAAGTCTCGCAAGCTCTGAAGGCTGCATACTTAACGGGCCGATTCTAATCCATCTTCTGGCTCCTCCTGCAGCTCTGCCAATGTAGGGAAAATACACAAGGATTAATAGAATAATTGTTAGAACCAAAAGAGGCTTCCCAAGTTTTTTAAGCATCTCATAGCGGATATTCATACTTGTAAACATAAATATAAGCCCTATAAAAGCCAGAATTAAATGACGGGCAAGAAAATGAAAGGGATTGTTAAATTTTGATATGGAAACCATAGCTGCCGTATCGAATACCATTATGATTCCAATACCAATAAGGATGAAGACAACAGATAGCAATGCAATATTCTGTTTATGCATGCTCGATTCTTGATTTTAGCGTATTAACAGCATTTTTGAAGAGATTGCCTCGTTCTATATAATTTTGAAACATATCAAAACTGCTGCATGCAGGGGAAAGTAAGATTGTATCATTTTGGACAGCTAATGAAAAAGCTTCCTCTACTGCGTCATCCATTGAATAAACATATGTTAGGGGAACCAGTCCACCAATATCCTTTTTTATTATATCTTTAGCTTCACCAATTAGAATAAGATGTTTGACTTTATTTCTGATAGCCTGTTCCAAATAGGTGTAGCTGCTCCCCTTATGTTTACCTCCCATAATAAGAATAATTGGAGAGAGGGTATTTTCAATTGCTGTTTTAGTAGCGTCAACGTTTGTAGCCTTAGAGTCATTGATAAATGTAACATTATTTATCTTATTAACAAATTCTGTTTTATGAGGCAATCCAATGAACTTAGCTAAAGTGGTTTTCATTATTCCCGGATCAATTTTAAATATAGATGCTACACATATAGTTGCAAGCATATTTTCCAAATTGTGTGTGCTTTTTATCCTTAATTCATCAAGTCTGCATATCTCCTTCTCCTCCGCATCAGGCCTCATTGAAATTTTTCCATCTTTAACAAAAGCGTTACACGTTTGAATTTTTCTACTAAAAAAGGAAACATGCGCTTTTGTTGTATTCTCAAATTTTCTCACTATAGGATCATCATAATTTATAATAGTGAAATTCTTGGCAGTTTGATTTTTAAAAATTAATGATTTTGCACGTGTATAATTCGTCATATTTTTGTATCTATCAAGATGATCAGGTGTAATATTTAAAACTAAAGAAATAAAGGGACAGAATTTAGTGATAGTTTCCAGTTGGAAGCTGCTGATTTCAGCAACAATGATGTCGGATTTTGATAAGGATTCAACTTTTTCGGATAAAGCAGTTCCTATATTCCCAGCGACAATGGTATTGTAGCCTGCTTCTTTAAGCATATTCTTTATAAGGATAGTTGTTGTTGTTTTTCCGTTTGTACCCGTTATGGCAATGATTTTCGCAAGAGAGAACCACGATGCAAATTCTATTTCACTCACCACTCCAATATTATCTTCCTTTGCCTTGCGAAGAATGGGAATATCCGGAGAAATACCAGGGCTTAGTATTATAAGATGTTTATTTTTGTAAACATTAGCTGAATGCCTGCCTATTTCTACTTCAATGCCTATGCTAGTAAGAATATCTTTGTTTTTTTTAATATCCTCAGATACAGAACTGTCACTCACAAAAACGGTTGCGCCCATTTTATTAGCCAGTTTTGCGGCAGCAAAACCGCTTTTTCCAAGACCGAGAACAGTGATAGGTTTATTTTTTATATCCACAGACTTTTTTTATCTCATTTTCAATCCGAATTAACCTCTTGGAAACATCATTGATCCTATATTCAATTGAGTTGAGAATCCAGAACTGAAAATGTTCCACCTTCATCTGTTTACGTATCATCCAGATAATTTTTATTGAAATAAGTAACAAGCCAATCTCAATCGAAAATAAAGGCGGTAATGGAATATCAATTTTCAGAATATGCCGCATTGTATCTAAGGCAAGAAGCACGATAATTGCAACAATAAAGGATATATTCAGAATCCTATCCTGCCTTGCTGAAGTCTTTGCGCCAATTGCGCCGATAATATTTTTAATTTTCTCTTTTTCTTTACGGAATTGTTCCAGCTCTTCTTGTAGTTCTTTAACTCCGGGTCTGGTCATGTCAGTTTCCTTTGTTTCTACTTCAGCGCATTCTTAATTCTTTGCATAGCTTCATGGAGCCGCTTGTCGGAGACTGTGAGTGAAATTCTTATGTAACCTTCACCGTGCTTTCCATAAGAGGAGCCTGCGGCAACAACAACTGAAGCCTTCTCAAAAAGCATTGTGGCAAAATCAATTGAACTTTCTCCATGAAGTGTGGGTATCCATAAATAAAACGTCCCATCAGGAGGGGTGTAAATCCAGCCTATTGAATTTAAAGTGGTAACAACAAATCTACGTCTTTTTTCGTAGATATCCAATATTTTATCTATGTTTTGTGTTTCACTTTCCAATGCCTTTATTCCTGCGTACTGAATAGCATTAAAAACACCTGAATCCACATTTTCTTTAACCTTTGACATTGCCGCTATAATATCAGGATTTCCCATAGCCATACCTATACGCCAGCCTGTCATATTGTATGGTTTCGATAGAGAGTTAAGCTCAACTCCGACACCCTTAGCGCCTTCAACAGAAAGAAAACTGAGTCTTTCCTGTTTGTTAAACACAATTTCGCTGTATGGATTATCATGGCATATTGCAATATCATAGGTCTTTGCGAATTCTACTAATTCAGCAAAGAATTTTTTACTGGCAACTGCTCCTGTAGGGTTATTTGGGTAGTTAAGATAAAAAGCTCTTGCCTTTCTTGCAACATCAGAGGATATATCTGAAAGAACCGGAAGAAAATTATTTTGTTCCAGTATTGGGATGTTATAAGGTTTTGCTCCAGCCAGAAAGATATTGGCTCTATAGGCAGGATATCCTGGGTCTGTCATTAGCACAGTATCCTGCGGGTCCGCAACAGCCATAGCAAAATGATGCACACCTTCCTTTGAGCCTATTAGTGCTATAATTTCTTTAGCAGGATCAAGTCTTACCTGATATCTTTCTCCGTACCATTTGGTTACAGCTTCCCTGAATTTAAACATGCCTTTTTCTTCGTCTGTAGGATAACGGTGATTTTCCGGGACATAAGCAGTTCTACACAATTCATCAATTATGGATTTGGGAGTTGCCTCAACAGGGTCTCCAGTTGCAAGGCTTATAACATCTATTCCTTCAGCCTTTGCCTTTGCAATCTTATTTCTCAATTCCATAAAAAGATATGGAGGAATATTATCTAATCTTTTAGCTGTTTTCATAAACCAGTTCTCCCTTGTATATTATTTGAGCATCTCCCTCCAAAAAAACATCAGAAAAAACACCTCTATTATAATGCAGATTAACCTTTAAGCTGCCGCCTTTAACTTTAATGGAGATAGGCATTCCCTTTACCTTACCAAGTGCATAGGAAATCGCTCCGGATGCAACTGCACCTGTTCCACACGCATAGGTTTCTCCTTCAACGCCCCTTTCATAAGTTCTTATATTTAAAGAGTCATCATTATTAATAGAGACAAAGTCAACATTTGTTCCTCTGGGAGAAAAATGCTTATGATGGCGTATAAGAGAACCTATGGCCATAACGTCAAGATTCTCAATATTATCAAAGTACAAAATTGCATGAGGCACGCCAGTATCTATGTAATGAACAATTTGTTTCTCCCCATTAACCTCAAGCTGTATATTAAGCTTCATATCACAGGGCTTACTCATTTTTAAGCGGATATTGTTGTTAGTAGCTTCTGCCTCAATTATTCCTGCAATTGTTTCAAAGCATGTTCTTTTAGAAATTAGTTTCAGGTGCTGTGCGAACCTGACAATACATCGTGCTCCGTTCCCGCACATTTCAGCTTCAGAGCTGTCAGCGTTTATTATCCGCATTTTGAAATCAGCCTTTTTGGAATTTTCTAAAAGCAAAACTCCATCCGCACCGATTCCAAACCGTCTTTCGCAAACATGTTTTGAAAAAGCATGTACATCTTCAATAATTTTATCCCGATTATCAACCACAATAAAATCATTGCCTGTTGCACACATTTTAGTAAATTTAATAATATTCATTACGGACTTTATATCAAAAAATCTTATTGAACACAATTTCTTTCCACTTTCGGTAATGCAAGAAGTTTTATGCAAATTCATACTATCAATCTCTCCTAAGGACTGTAAATTATCAGTCATCTCCTAAATTGTTTATGCTACTTCTCTTCACCTTGTGGATACTGCCGTTCTGTGTATAACTCTTCGAGTTA
>JAHJDO010000061.1 GCA_018812485.1 bacterium
CGCATTGAGAACGTATGTTACCACACGCCCCAGCAGTCAGGCTACCTACCTGAATTGGGTAATTAGTAGGGTCTGTTCTTTTCATCAGACTAGTTCCTCCAGCCTTCGCTGGGCACACGCTCAATCAGAGTAAATCCTTTCTTTGACATTTGACGTTTGATATTTGACATTTTATCTCCTCCTAGTGTATTAAAATATTAATTTGGAATATTGGTAAAAGCATACTTATTACTATAAACCCTACAATAGACCCCATAATAAGGATCATTGCAGGTTCCAGTAATGAAGTTAAGGTCTTTGTTGTTCTATCAACCTGGCGGGCATATGTATCAGATATTTTCAATAAAGACTTCTCTAATGCCCCACTTTCCTCTCCAACAGCAATCATGTTTGTTACAAAAACAGGAATCCACAGTCCTCTCCCAAGGCTGGCTGCAAGTTTATTGCCTTCTGAGACATCCTTAGCAGCTCTTTCTATCTCTCCAGATATAGCCCTATTAGTAATAGTGTTCTTTACTATGTTCAGAGACGCTAGGATCGGCACCCCATTTTCAAGTAGGGTTGCAAGAGTTCTGGAAAAACGGCTTACTTCAACCTTTTGAATAAGCTTACCGACCAGAGGAATTGCAAGCTTCCACCTGTCAATTACGAGACCTCCTTCTTTTGTATTCTTTAACCGTTTAAAAAGGATTATAATTAGGAATATAACCGCAACGGGCACCCACCAGAATTCAACAATGAAATTACTTGAAGATACTAAAATCTGGGTTGGTAAAGGCAGTCTTTGTCCCATATCTTCAAACATAACCACCAATTTAGGAATTACAAATGTCAAAAGCACTATAATCGTGCCTATTCCGGCAAAAAACATAAGTATAGGGTAGGTGAGAGCCGCTTTTATCTTTGATTTTATTTCCTCTTCGCTCTCATAAAAATCCGCAAGTCTCAATAGAACGCCCTCTAATATCCCCCCTGTCTCGCCGGAAGTAACCATATTAATATAAAGTGGAGAAAAGAGCTTTGGATATTCAGCTAAGGATTCAGATAAGCTCTTGCCATCCTTAATATCAGTGTATATTTCATCCAGAACGGCGCTGAGAAGCGTGTTGTCTGCCTGTTTAGATAATATGGCTATCGATTCCAGGAGAGGAACCCCAGCATCCAATAAATCTGATAATTGTCTGGTGAATAAACTAATATGCTTTAAACCGATACGCTGAAAAATTCCAAGGCTGGACTTAAAGCCTTTTTTCTCTTTACCTGCACCTATAGACAAGACAAAATAGCCCATTTTATCCAGTCTGCTTAATGCAATGTCCTGATTTTCTGCTTCAATGACTCCTGATATTACTTTTTCAGGACCATGTTTCGCTTTGTATGAGAAAACAGGCATAGCTATTTCTCCTCCTGCTGCGTTACTCGAAGAACTTCTTCAATAGTAGTAATTCCCTTACAAACCTTGTCCAATCCATCCTGACGCAGTGTCTTCATTCCCTGAGAAATAGCCTTGTCTCTGATTATATTAGCTGATACCCGCTTTACTATAAGCTCACGGATTTCATCATTAATTACCAGCATCTCATGTATTGCAGTCCTGCCTTTGAACCCTGTAAATCTACACTTCTCGCATCCTTTCCCCATGAATATTTTTGTTTCCTGTGGTATTTCTAAACTTTTTTTCTGTATAGCAGGATTTTTTACGATCTCTTTGCAATCCTCGCATATAACTCTCAGAAGTCTTTGCGCTATCACACACTCAAGAGACGATGCCAATAAATATGCCTCTATTCCCATGTCAAGAAGCCTTGTCATAGCTCCTGCAGCATCATTTGTATGCAGCGTAGAGAAAACCAGGTGTCCTGTAAGAGCTGTTCGTATTGTTGTTTCAGCCGTCTCAAAATCCCGTATCTCTCCTACCATCATAATGTCAGGATCATGACGAAGCATTGAACGCAGGCCTCTAGCAAACGTTAGATCTATTTTTGGTAACACTTGAATCTGAGAAATCCCCCTTAACTGATACTCAATTGGGTCTTCTATTGTAACTATTTTTTTTTCGCTATCGTTTATTTCACTCAAACATGCATATAACGTTGTAGTCTTTCCACTTCCTGTAGGCCCTGTCAGGAGAATTATTCCATGCGGCTTATGTATCACAGATTTCAAAATTTCGAGATGTCCTGGAGAAAGACCCAAGACATCCAATCCCAGAAAAACATTACTAGATAGTAACCTCATATTCACACTTTCCCCAAAAGGTGTTGGAAGAACTGATATTCTTAAATCCAGCTCAGCATTCCCTATCTTTACTTTTATCCTTCCATCCTGAGGCATACGTCTTTCAGCTATGTTTAGAGAGGCCATTATTTTTATTCTAGAAACCAGAGCCTCTCGAAAGTGCTTAACAGATTTAGGCACCTTTGCGTCATGCAGTATGCCATCAATACGGTATCTTATACGCAACTCGTCTTCATATGGTTCTATATGAATGTCTGTAGCTCTATCCCTGTATGCTTCTAAAAGTATCTGATTCACAAACTTTATTATAGAAGCATCTGTGGCTAGCTCTTCTATATTATCAACAGAAGTCTCCACCATTTTTATTGCCTCCGTTTGAGAGGATTGTTTCATCATTTCCTCTATAGTTTCAGCGCCAATGCCATAATATTTTTTTAAACCTTTCATAATATCTAACTCACCAGCAAGCATTGGGTTGATCTTATAGCCAAGAAGTAGTGTTAAATCATCTATAAACTCAAGATTTGACGGATCAGTTAAGGCAACAGTTAATACTTTACCCTCTAATTTGATAGGAATCAGCTCATAGTGGCATGCAAACTTTGCAGGAACCTTTTTTATTACATCTGGGGGAATAGTAAGCTTCTGTATCTGAATATATGAAATCTTTAGTTTCTTGGATAAAAGAGGCAAAACTTCTTCTTCAGAAGCGATTCCCATTTTAACAACTGTGCGTCCAAGGAATTCTCCAATCTTTTGATGCTGCGATAAAGCCAGTTCTAACTGCTTATCTGAGATAATATCATTTGCAACAAGCAGCTCACCCAAACGCAAATTTTCCTTAAAAAGCATAACTCATCCTCCAACTCATCAATTATGTTTTTTTATTTCCTCATGAACAGTTGTCTCTTTTATTTTGCTTTCGTCTAATACTTTCTTATCTATTTCATTCCTGGCAGCAGTTGGTAAATCATGTTCTCCAGAGACTATATGCGGCGTAAGAAAAATTACTATCTCCTTTTTAATTATATCCTTATCTATCTTGCCAAACAAATACCCAAATATGGGAATTTTTCTTAAAAAGGGAATCCCGCTGTTCGTATCTGTTAACTCATCTTTTATAAGACCTGCCATAACTATTGTAACACCATCCTTTACCATGACTGTTGTTTCTGTCTCAGATTTTGAGACTACGGGTATAGTATTTCCCTCAGATGTTGTTACAGTGCCTGAAACTGAGCTTACTTCAGGCTTGATCTTCATAGTAATAAAGCCATGGTCATTTATTGTGGGCACAACAGAAAGCGTTACTCCCACATCAACATTTGTGACACTTTCTGCAGTCTCTGTTGTGGAAGAGCCCTGTGAGACAGTGGTAGTAACATAGGGTCTGGTTTCTCCTACATGTATTCTGGCTTCAGCATTGTTGATAACTGTTATTCTCGGGCTCTGGAGGAGATTTGCCTTTCCGATTGTATTCAGCGCCTGAAGAAAGCCTGTATATTTATCTACAGCCAGCTTACCAAGAGAAAGGGTCATACCTGGAGAAAAGCTATCCTTTGCAGCCAGTTCAAATTTACCTATGATCTCTGCGTTTTTGTTCTTTGAGAAAAGATAATCCCAGTTTACGCCCATTTTGTATTCATCAGTTAGAGTGATCTGGATAATTCTTGCTTCAATTAATACCTCTCTTGTTCTTGTATCAGTAGCCCTGATTATTTCAGAAAGTTTTTCCATATTTGAAGGCAGGTCTGTTACGATTATCTTATTCGTGGTCTTATCTCCTATAATACTGCCAATATTCTTGGTAACTTCTTTTGCAAGTTTTGCTTCTATATCTTCAACCTTAGCATAATTAAGTTCAAATACTTCTGTAACTGTTGCTGACATAGAATCGCATTCCTCAATAATTTTTGCTGCCAGTTCAACATTTTTCGGTATATCAATGAGTATAATCTTACCTGCTTTCTGGTCTATCTGAATATGTCCCTTGCTGGAGATAAGTTTTTTCAGCTTTCCCTCCATCTCCTTAGGATCTGCATACTCAAGTATAAAAGTTTTTGTGATATAAGGACTATCTAATTCCTTAATAATTTCGTCAAGTCTTGATTCTGCGTTAATAACATCATTTATAATTAATGTGTTTGTTCTCTCATCAACAACAATTCCCCCAATCTTTGTTTTCATCTGATCCAGTGCTTTTTTTACATCAGTAGCCGTTGCATATTTTAGCTGATATATTTTAATTTCCCTCGGATCTTTGAATTTCCTGCCATGAATTGCTTCATATTCCTTCTCCGTCATTACTTTAATAATATCCCCTTTTTCTTCATAAGCAAGGTTATTTGTCTCAAATATCATTCTAAGCACATCCCATGCATCCACATTTCTTAAAAAAATACTTATTTTCCCTCTTACGCTATTACTGGCAACAATATTCACTCCACTCTTTTTAGACAGAAGCTTAAATGCTTCAAGGATATCCATATTCTTGAGTTCCAAAAGAGTGATCTTTGAAGAAGATATATCGTCCGTCTCCTTGATAGATGTTTTTGGAGATGTTCCGATGGGCATTTTTAAAGGCTCTTTTTTTACCTTTGGAGGTGTTCTTTCAGCTTCTTCAAAAGATATTAGAGAAGGTGCCTCTAAGGGTTCCTCAGGTTGAGAAAATACAGACATGTTAGGTTGAACACAAATAAACACTGCCACCAAAAACAAAACTATTCTTCTCATAGCAAACACCCCTTTTTTTTATAGAAATAAATCTATTGTTTCTAGTCCATAACTTAAAGTAACGCTTGATTCTGAAATCTTGCTGACTTTTAACTCTCCCACAGTACTTCCTTCATTAACGTAATGAACACTTTTTGTCTTTCTATCCTCTATAATTGCCTGAGGGCTCTCATCTAAAACTATTCCAACCAGATTTAAATCCTTTATAACCTGCCTTATATCTACCCCTGCCTCTGGCAGAATAACAGAATTAGCTGTTAATTGCTTAAATAGATTACGCTTTTTTGCCATTGATGAATAGAATGAAGATGGTTCCAAATTCTGGCTCTTTAAACCAATTTGTTGCTTTTTATCTATGCTTTTCAAAGAAACGCCCCTTGGGCTTGCAATTAACATCTCTTCTGATGGTCCAGGTCTTATCCAGACATAAGCTGTATAAATAAGAAGCATAGAAATAATAACAGAAAGTATTTGATTAATTGACACGATTGGTTTTGTTTTTAATACAGAAAGCACCTGTTTTAACCGATCAGAGCCTTCCCACTCCTTTTTTTCTCCTCTTATTAATCTTAACAATCGATCTTCAGGATGAAAGTTATTCATTACGCTCAATAGTTTTAAGAACAAGTTCTTTATCAACAATCTTCTTGCCCTCTATAATCAAATTCTCCAATGTATCGTGGCACAACAGGGCTATTCTTCTGGGATATCCAAGAGAGCATTTATATATCTCGTCTATAGCATCATCTGTAAAGACATCTCTAAAATTATTCAGTCCTGCCTGCTTAAGACGAAACAGAATCAGCTTCTTTGTATCCTCCTGACCTAGAGGGTTAATAATATATTTTAAACTAACTCTGTCAGTAAAATTTCTAACATGTTTTATCTTAGGAAGCAATTCCAGCTGAGACATGATAATAAGCTGTAAGAGTTTATATTTATTAGTTTCATAATTCAAAAGAGTGCGCAAAATCTCTAAAAAAGGCTGTGACAGCTTTTGTCCTTCATCAATTAATAAAACTACTGTTTTCTCTTCCTCTACGCCTTTCCGGAACAGATACCTTTCAATAGCATCCTGACAATCCATTGATGAACGGAGGTCTCCATCTATGCCAAAGCGCTTTGCTAAAGAATTAAGAAATTGAAATTCCGACTTATAGTTTGGATTCAATATCATATGAAAAATAAAGCCATTTTCGTTATAAAAAGACTGCATAAGAATTCTGCTCAATGTAGTCTTTCCAACACCAACATCCCCAAGAACTAAGCTCATTCCTCTTTTTAAGCGAATTGCAATCTCAAGTCTTCTTAATGCACTGCCATGTTCTCGCGATTGGTAAAAGAAATTAGGATCCGGACTCGTAGAAAAGGGTTCTTCTTTTAATCCCAGTTCCTCAAAATAACTCACTTCAATGCCCCTTCTTTTATCATGCTCTGTATTTTTCCTATAGAAATCCCTTCTTTTCTCAATCTTCTTATTTTAGCTAACTGCTTAACTGTAAAATCATTAAAGTATCTATAGTTTAATTGAGATGTTCTCCCAATTTCTTTTATTAAGCCAAGTTTTAAGTAATACTTTATTGTATAAACAGAAACACCTGTTATGCCTGATAAGTCTTTAACAAGATAAATATTTTCCATATTCCAATCTACTCTCTAGGTAAAGAGTAATCTATCAAAATACTTATCTTTTGTCAAGTCAAGTGTCAAGCACCCAAAATCCGACATTGATTTAAACATATCTCCAAATTTTGTTATTTCAGTCTTCAAAAACAGTTCAGAGGACAGAAAATAATCTTTATTTAGGCATTTTCTTTCTTATAAGACCTGACCAGGTCTTATAACAGCTATTTAAGACATAACTTTCCTGTATAGGC